>CAYQIR010000009.1:0-22096 GCA_964417625.1 uncultured Candidatus Saccharibacteria bacterium | reverse complement strand
TGTATGATAGCGTTAACAACTCAGCTCATTATTACTGCCAGCCAGACAAACAAATTTTGACCGACTATGAAGTGACACAGAGCATCAGCGTCAAAGTGCGCGATATTGAAAAGGCCGGCGACTTGGTCAGCAAGATTGGCGCCGTCAATGTATCAAATATCAGCGGGGTTGAATTTACGGTAGATAACAGAGAGCAATATGTTTCGCAGGCCAGGGAAGAGGCTATAAAGAAAGCCAAGGAACAAGCCAAAATATTGTCCAAGCAGCTTGGCGTGCGTTTGGGTAAGATCCTCTACTACAATGAGAATGGCAATTACCCGATTTACTACGGTATGGATGGCAAAGGGGGCGGCATGATGGAAACGGCTGTTTCCTCGGCACTGCCGGCTCGAGCCATATTGCCTCAAGGCGAGACTAAAATAACTTCGCAGGTCACTATTACTTACGAGATTAGATAAAAAGATAATCTGTCAAAGGTGACCCTTAAACTGCCTCGGTCCCAAAGGGTCACCCTTGACAGATTAAACGAGCATTTGACAAGGATTTTGTTTCCTGTATAATAGAGCTACAATTAAATAAGAAAAACCCCTGCAAGGGGTTTTTTCAAAACAAAAATTATGTCAATAATCAATTATTTCAGAGAAACAAAGACGGAACTTTCACACGTAGCCTGGCCGACCCGCAAGCAAGCAACTGTTTTTTCGGTGGTCGTCATACTGGTCTCGGTGTTTGTCGCCCTCTTCCTCGGCCTGTTCGACTTTATTTTTTCCAGAATTTTAGGTTTATTCATCTAATACGAAAATCATGCGAAATACAACGAAAAACTACGAAAATTTTAAAACCATTCAAAATTGTTTCGTAACATTTTTCGTTATCTTTTCGTAGCTTTCGTATAATTTTCGTATATTATGTCAAAACAACAAATACAAGAAGGCCGAAATTGGTATGCCATCCATACCTATTCCGGCTATGAAAATGCGGTGATGCGCAATTTGAAACAGCGCATTGAGTCTTTGGGCATGGAAGACAAAATCTTCAATGTTTTGGTGCCGACCGAAAAAAAGATAAAAATTAAAGGCAACAAAAGGGTGGAAGAGGAAGAGAAAATTTATCCCGGCTACATCTTGGTAGATATGGTGGTGACTGATGATTCTTGGTATGTAGTGCGCAATACTCCGCGAGTGACGGGGTTTGTCGGCTCGGGTGTTTTTCCGGTACCGCTTGAGATCAAAGAAGTGGAAGATTTGTTCAAGCGTATGAATTCCGAGAAGGTCAAACACAATATTGATCTGTCGGTTGACGATGCGGTGAAGATTGTCGACGGTCCATTTAAGGATTTGGAAGGCAAAGTTGGCAATGTAGACGAAGAAAGAGGCAAAGTCAAAGTTTTGGTCCCTATGTTCGGGCGAGAAACGCCGGTAGAGTTAGATTTCCTTCAGGTGAAGAAAATATAAATATAAAGCATCTAAAATGAATTGGAAAAAATATTTATCAATTTATCTGGGAATTCTATTGTTTCTATTTGTGCTAGGAGGCATTCGGCAATCTGATCAATTTGTTATGCCTTGGTTCTTGGGTTCCCTATGGTTTTTAGGTTTCCCTATGTACCTCACGGTTAAGAAAATCAGGGATTATTTTAAATTAAAAAACTTGCAGAAATAGCTTAATTATAGTAGTGTAGTACACGCAAATGGCGAAGAAAATAACAAAAAAGATAAAAATAGTAATCGCGGCTGGCAAAGCCACTCCGGCGCCTCCAGTAGGCACCGCTTTGGGTCCGGCCGGTATTAACATTGGTGAATTTGTCACAAAGTTCAATGCGGCTACCAAAGAAATGGAGGGGCTCGTGCCTGCTGAAATCACCGTTTATGAAGACCGCACTTTTGATTTTATACTCAAAACCCCGCCGGCTTCGAGTCTGATACTCAAAGCCCTCAATATCCCAAAAGGCGCTGGCAAACCGCCAGCCGAGAAAGTGGGTACCATCACTCGTAAACAGCTCGAAGAGATTGCTCAAAAGAAAATGGTTGACCTTAATGCAAACGACCTGGATGCCGCCGTTAACATCATTGCCGGGACATGTAGGTCAATGGGCGTTGAGGTGAAATAATAGACGATCTCTTTTATAAAATAATTTGACCGAGTTCGAGAAGGGAGGGGAGTTGAGGGCACTCTACGCCAGGCTCGGGGGTTTTTATATTTACCAAGATACTTTGGATGCCAAGCTCGCGGGGTTTTTCGTAATCCGAAGAAATGCGGTCGCCGATATAGAGGAAATTTTCTGCTTTCAAATCTGGATAGTAGCTAAACCATAAATGAAAGGCTGAAAGGTTGGACTTGGAACCCTGCTCAGTGGTTATCATATTGGCAAAAATCTCTTCCGGGATGCCGAGATGGGCCAGTTTAGTGGAGGCATTTTTGGTGTTTGAGCCTGTAATGAGGTCCAAATTTTTATATTTTTCTTGAATTTTTTGCAGTAAATCCAAAACTTCCGGGTCGGGCTTGAGAAACCCGGCAATTGGCGCATTTTCCAACGCTTCTTGAACAGCATTTCTTGCATATTCCTCGCCAAACCCGAGAGCTATCAAAGTGCGCCGGCCGCTCAGCCCCTTGCCTTGCTTGTATAAATCATTAAAAAGTTTCTCGGCCTCGTCAATACTTACGTTCCTCAGCCGAGAAATTTTTTCATATAAATATCCCTGAATCGCGCTATCAATTTCTGGAGATTTGGGATAAAGGGTCTGGTCCAGGTCAAACCCGATCACTTTTATGTTTTTAAATTCGGTAGGCAACATAGTATATATTGATTGCGCCCAAATTTGCTTTGAGTTGCGATGCAAACCGGGTACCTAGGTAGTTTATCAGTTCTTTATCTTTTGCCAAATTTTTGATTGAGCGATTCATAAAGACGGCGGTGGCATACACTTTGCCGCCAAAGACGTTGGCTTGGAAGAATGCCAATTGGTCGGCCTGCGCGTCGGTCTCACCCGCGTAATATTCACTCAATATGGGGTTGTTGTGCATTACTCCTTTCTCTTTCAGATAATCTATTGCTTTTGCTACCGTATCGACGCCTTTGTAATTTTGCAATCGTTTGAGTATCGGATGCAGGGTCTTTTCGGTTGTCTGCATATCGTCAAAGAAATAGGCCACCCCTCCTACCGTTTGGAGTGGCGCCGTGTCTTTACCAAGTCGGTACGGCCCGGAAGTTTTGTTGAGTTCGCCTTCCGGCTTGCTTGGTTCGGCCAAAATCTTCTTGGTTCTTTGTTCTTCGGTCAGGAGCAAAATGTTGGCGCGGTTGGAGAGCACATACATATCACCGACTGTCACGCCCTTCAAATTATTGACCACATTCATGGTGTAAGCATCAAAAAGGCCAAAGATATTTTCCGGATAGGCGTTGACGGCATTGTGGGCGCGGACGATGTGGAAGGTGTGGAGTTTACCGCTCTGGATAAAAAATATATCGTGGGTGAGGCAGGGGTCGTGAGTGAACTTCTTTTTGCCGGTTTCTGGTTCGGTGTAGCAAGTCATATCTCGGAGCGGGTCAAATCGCTGGACCAGTACTGCCCGGTCGGGAGTTTTGCGCAAGCGTCGGATACTCTCCTCCAGCTGGTCAAAGCCGAAATAGCTCCTGGTCCTTTCGCCGTATGTGTACGTGCCGTCATGGTCTTTGCGCAACAATTCTTTTTTGTATTTCTGCCTGACAGTCTTGGCATCTTGGTCTCCTTGGCGGTAAAGCGTCGGCATTTCTTTGAGAGCGCTCGGCGCATCACGATAGATTGCGAGAACCGATGCCGAACGGGCCAAACCTTTCCAAGAATCGCCATGCTCCTCGGTGATGCCTTTGGTATAGATGTTGTGCAAGATGCCTTTGTGTACCGTCAGGAAACTGTCGCCTTCGACGATGACCGTGGGCAGAGTCTCTTTGTTGATTTTGAAAATGGCGCTGAAGTCTTGGATGAAAGCAAATCCCAATTTTGCCGCGATCGCCGCCCGGCCGAGTTGGGTGCCGATGTCCAGACGGTGGAGAAAGTCCATTTTATATTCTTCAAACCGGTTTTCGCGGGCGATGTGTTCCACGATGGCGGAGATGTCGGTCGCGAGCAGTTCAAATACCGATTCGCAGACGTCAAAAGCGAGGCACATGACGGAAATTTTGGCTCCGCGGGTGCTGACGCGGTAATAATATTTTTTATCCATTACCAAGAAAGTTCCCGGCTGGAGCGGGACTTGTAGCGTGCCCTCAATATTGTTCGGCGCAATAAAGGAAGGGAACTCGAGCCCGTTGACTATCTCGCTCTGGACCCGGCCGAGTTCGGCGCCCAGGACAAGCTGGTCAATAGCCGAAACGACTTTTTTATCTTCACCTAAGTATTGCATCAGTGAAAAGGCTATCAAAAACGGGTCGTCGCCGATCAAATAAAGGCTGTAATCGTATATATGCAGGTCCAGACGGAGGTTTTTGCCTTGTTTGGAAACGCGGAAAGGTACGTCAAATTGCACATTGAGGCTCTCTAATTCTATTTTTGGCGGCTGCAGATGCTGGAACTCTTTGGGGTCCAAGTTGGCGGCCTGTTTTTTGGCCTTGGGCAAGGCGGCTAGCAGTCCGAGGATTTTGTTCAGGGCATCAAAATAAATTTTTTCTTTGGCATTGATTTCAGTGAGAAGCGAGAGGAGTGCCAGGCTCACTTTAGGTTTCAGATATTCCAAATATTTTTTGATGATTTCGGAGGCTTTATCGTGGCGGTGCATAAAGGCGGGAATCACCACGATTTCCTCCTTAAACAGATTAAAAATTTTCTCATTGATGTTGGGGTAATGGGCCGAAGCGGCAACGCCTCCATTTATATAATTACCGGCGCGGGTTTTGTCAAAACCCTCCATTATCGCCTGGAGCAGGTTGGTGCTCGGTGAAAAGGTGAGCGACTCTTCGGAAAACAAAATCAAATATTTCAGTGTCGGGTGAGAGAGGGTGTTTAAAATCATCCGCTCACAACCATCGCGGCTCACGATGAGACTGCCCAGAACCGAAATGTGAGGACGGAGATTTTCCGGAATTTCGTTCACGACCTGGCCGGTGGCCGAAGTGTTGGTGCAAATGCCGATCTCGCCCTCGCCACCTTCAACGGGTGTGAGGAGCATCGCTTCTACTACCGGAAACTGCTGTTTTATTTTGTCCATTTGTTGCTTGTCCATACGGATGGTAAATAATCCTTTATCTTGTGCTTTTTATAATCCGGGGCTTCCTTCGAAAAGCAATATAAATCAGGCGTAATGCCGAATTTGGCGCTGATTTCTGCGATAAACTGACGGCAGATGCCGCACATGTCGCAAGGGCTGTCTATATATTTAGAAGATACTATACCTATTTTCTCAATTTCGCTATCTCCATTTGCGATAGCGCTTATTATGGTGGTGATTTCGGAATGCAGGCCCAGGCGTTTGTCGGGGCTTGAATATTGCCCGCCAAAATATACTTTGCCGCTTTTGGTAGCGACTGCTGTGCCGTAACTGGAAGCGCTGTCATAGAGGGGGAAGTTTCGTTCCAGTCCTTTGATAGCCCAAGCCCGCAAGTCCAGCGGTTTTTTTATTACCGCTTTGGCCCAGTTATTTGCCGGTTTGGCATTGGCGGTGCGGGCTAGATTGATTGGCGCCGGTTTATAAAAGCCGATGTTTTTGGAAACATCTTTGGTCTCAAAAATTATTTTTCCGCCGGTATTCAAAATTTTATATCCGATTTTATGGCCGGTGCGTATAGAGTAGTCGACTATTATTTTCAAAATTGCCGGCGATACCGCTTCGCTCTCCGGCAGTTCGGCTATACTGACGAGTTTGGTGACTCCGTAATCTTGGTTGAGAGTAGAAAGGGCCAGAGCCGATTGCTCCGAGCTTATATTCAAAAAGTTGGTATCCGACGCCAGAGAGCCGGCCGAGTATTTATGGCCCGACTTGGAAATGGCGATAGTCCCGCTTGCTTCTCCGGGCTTTTTGATCACCGCGAGCTTCAAAGTTTTTTGTAATTCTTTCTGTTCCATTTTAGTAGATATCGACGTTGCTACGGAGCTTGCTAACGTTGAGGTTGGCGGGCGACCAGTCGTAATGCAGAGTTTTTTTCAAAAAGTCATTAAACAAGTGGACTTTGTCGCGCTCCAGGCGAGGGTACATCTTTTCGGATTGTTTGCTGGAAAGGCGGATAGTCGGCCGGAAAGGCATAGGGAAAGCGTAGTAGGGGATCAGGGGTTTGGACTCGGGTTCGACCAAAATCACGTTGATCGGCTCGTGCAAATACTCAATCGCATAGTCTATGCGGTGCATGCCATCGCAGACGATATAAAAATCATGCTTGCCGTTCAAATGCAGGCCGTAATTGATAAGAGGCGCGTTGGAATGGAAAATATCAAGGTGTTTGAGGGAACTGACTTCGTCTATGAAGTAGTCCATCAAGTATCTCTGCGAAATCTGGTGGAGATTATCCCTGGCATCTTTGACGAAAAAGTTTTGGAAAGACTTGATGAGCGAGTCCAAATCGAGGAAACCGTTTTTCATGGTGTAGACGTGCCGCTCGATAATCGGCGGGATCATGTGGTAAACGCCCCGGGTCTCCCAGTCGTATTCCACCGCATGGTTCATTTTATTTACGCTCATGTCGTGTTTGTTTAAAAATTCATGAACCGTTTTTATGATTTCAGTTTGGTTGAGATAAATAGTCGGCTGAGGCGAGAAGAGCGGCTTCTTTGTGTTTTCAATTTTAATCATTGGCGAACCGCCGAGCTCGGCGGAGGGATAGATTTTGGCGATTGAAAAAACCGCTTTTTTATACGGCTCGATTTTTTTGCCCTCTTGATTGTAGAGGCCTCGAAACTCGATTTTTTTGAGAATTTTTGCCAATTCGGCGAATGGAATGACGTTTTTGAGAGTGATTTTGTCCTTCATGGCGTAAGTATATGTTTTATAATATACTTTGCCAAGTTTACAATATTGAATTTTTTATGAAGGATTTACAGCTCAAAAAACTGATAGAAAGCGAAAAAAAACGCCAAAAGAAGGCGGTCAATCTTATTGCCTCCGAAAATTATGTTTCCCGGGATGTTTTGGAAGCGCTTGGGTCGGAACTTACCAATAACTACGCCGAGGGCTAGGCCAGCTGGCGCTATTACTTCGGCAACGAAGTCGTGGACCAAATTGAGAATCTTTGTAAAGAGCGCGCTTTGAAATTATTTAGCCTTAATCCAAAAGAGTGGGCCGTGAATGTCCAGCCATTGTCCGGGTCCCCAGCTAATCTCGCAGTTTATTTGGCATTATGTCCCCCCATAATTCATAATTCAAATTCCATAATTCGTCCTAAAATTATGGGGATGTCTTTGGATCACGGCGGACACCTCACTCATGGGCACAAAGTTTCGGCGACCGGCAAATTTTGGACCCAGGTTTCGTATGGTGTGGACAAAAATACCGAACAGCTTGACTATGACGAAATCAAAAAAATTGCCGAGCAAGAAAAACCCAACATCATCGTCGCCGGATTCACCGCATACTCGCGCAAAATAGATTGGCAAAAGTTCAGAGAGATTGTGGATGAGGTAAACCGAATCCATTCCGAGCAAAGTCGAGGAACTGCAGACACCAAACACACCTTTTTAATGGCCGATATTTCTCATATTGCCGGACTTGTGGTCGCCGGAGAGCATCCTTCGCCCTTTAAATATTGTGATGTTGTGACGACCACTACTCACAAAACTTTGCGCGGTCCTCGGGCAGCTTTGATTTTCTCGCGTATAGATGAACGGGAACTAAATAAAAAGATAGATCGGGCGGTTTTTCCCGGGCTCCAAGGCGGGCCTCACCTCAATGCCATAGCGGCAGTAGCGGTAGCGCTCAAAGAGGCGGCGACTCCGGCTTTCAAAAAATACATAAAACAAGTGGTGAAAAATGCCAAAGCAATGGCCGAAGAGTTTAAAAAGCTCGGCTGGCGGGTAATTTCGGGGGGCACTGATACTCATTTGTTTTTGCTGGATGTGGTAACCCCACTTCGCAAAAGCTTCGCGGGGCAAAATTTCACAGGCAAAGAGGTTAGTGAAATTTTGGAAAAACATAACATTATTGTAAACAAAAACACCATCCCTTTTGATTCTCGTTCACCCATGGATCCGTCGGGCATCCGTATTGGCACGCCAGCCGAGACGACGCGGGGTAAAAAAGAAAAAGATTTTGTAGTCATCGCCAGAAAGATTGATAACATCTTGCGTTCTTATAAATAACCATACACAGATTACTGACGACCGTCTGGGATCTGTGTAGGGTGGAATATATCGGAAAATTTCGGCGAAAAATGCTAAAATAAAATAATGAAATTGAAGATTAAAAAAGTGGACCCGAGAGCCAAACTGCCTGTCTTTGCGCATCCTTACGACGCTGGTATGGACTTATTTGCTTTGGAAGATGTGAGGATTAACCCGGGCGAAATTGCGCGGATTAGGAGCGGAGTGGCGATGGAAATTCCTGAAGGCTATGTTGGGCTATGTTGGGACAAAAGCGGACTTTCAATGAAAAACGGCATCAAAGTTCTAGCAGGGGTGGTTGACTCGGGTTTCCGTGGTGAGCTTGTGATGGGTGTAATTAATCTTGGCAAGGAAGCATACACTTTTGAAAGGGGCCACAAAGTGATGCAGATGCTTGTGCAAAAAGTTGAGCATCCAGAAATTGTAGAGGCGGATGAGCTAAGCGACACCTCAAGAGGGGAAGGTGGCTTCGGCAGCACCGGCAAATAACTGCATGACACTAATTACAAATTTGCACGAATAACACGAATATAAATAATGAACAAAAATGACCGAAAAATTGCGATGACGGATTTGGAGACGAGCGGCGACATTTTCGGGGTGCATGAAATATTGGAAATTGGGCTGGTGGTTTTTGACCCGTACACTTTTGAAATAATTGACACCTATAATCAAAAAGTTAAACCGGAACATATTGAAAATGCGGTACCGCGTGCCCTGGAGTACAATGGTTATAATGAAAAGGATTGGGAAGGGGTGGTGAGTCTCAAAGAGGCCATGGAAGAGTATGTATCAAAGGCTGGAGAATGCGTTTTTTGCTCTTACAACGCCACCTTTGATTGGGGATTTATGAACAATGCGTTTTTAACCACGGGTTTGCCGAACCCAATGAGTACTTTTGAAAACCATGACCGGCTTGATTTGCTTTCAATCGCTTGGGAGCGGGGGCTCAAGAATGAACCGAGCTTTAGTTTGAAAAGCGCGTGTAAATTATTTGGTGTGCCACCCGAACCTGAACCGCACAATGCCCTGAATGGAGCGATGACTGCTTACGAACTTTTTAAAAAATTGCAATCTGCACAACATTCGCTTGACAATATCTAACCGTTGTATATACTTTAGTTATGAAAACGGTAATAAACATAAAGGCCGATAAAGATATAAAAGAAAAAGCCGTAAAAACGGCCAAACAAATGGGCCTGCCTTTGAGCACAGTGGTGAACGCCTTTTTGAGACAATTTATAGCCGAAAGATCGGTAACTTTTGCCGTGCCATTAGCACCAAGTAAAAATCTTGAGAGAATTCTAATACAGGCTGATAAAGATATAAGAAACAAAAGAAATCTATCCCCAATTTTTACAGATACGGGAAAGATGGATAAGTATTTGGATAATCTCTAAAATCAGCCCCTATGTTTATAAGCGGAGTCATTTTGCACAGAAGTTTTGAAAAACAATATTCAAAACAAACAAAAGAGGTCAAGGAATCTTTTAAAGCAAGAAAAAATATTTTGGTTGAATCTGCACTCCATCCCGTATTGAATAACCACAAACTTTCGGGTAAATGGTCTGGATACAGTAGTATAAACATAACTGGCGACACAAGAGCGATATATAAAATAGAAAAAGATTTTGCTATATTTGTTGCTATTGGCATCCACCATCAGCTTTACGGAAAGTAAAATGAACATACAAGAAAAATTAAAAAATTGGATAAAGGAAACGCTCAAGCTCGAGACCGAAGTGGCGTTGGCGCACCCTAAAGATATCAAGAATGGCGATTATTCTTTCTTTGGTGGGAAAAATGCTAATGAATATGCAGAAGCCCTTCGACAGGCTCAGGGCGATTTGCAAGAGCAAATCGAAAAAGTGGAAGTGGCGGGTGGGTTTATCAATATTTACCTCTCCAAACAATTTTTTGCCGAATCTGTCGCGGAAATAAATAAGAAAGGCGATGAGGTTGGTAAGAGTGATTCCCTTAAGGGTCAGAAAATAATGGTTGAATATACAGATCCGAATCCTTTTAAGGAATTTCATATAGGGCACTTGATGAGTAATACCATAGGTGAATCAATAGCTCGTATTATAGAAGGTAATGGAGCGGAAATAAAAAGAGTTAACTGGGAAGGTGATGTGGGTATGCATGTAGCCAAATCCATTTGGGGGATAAAAAAGGCGGGAAAAGCACTAAATCCAACAACAGCGGCTGATTTTGGTGAAGCCTATGTTTTGGGAGCTACGGCGTATGAACAAGATGCGCAGGCGAAACGAGAAATTGTTGAAATAAACAACAAGATATACAACCAATCCGACCCTGAATTAAATGCTATATATGTTATGGGTAGACAAATTTCCCTTGATGGTTTTGAAACTATGTATGAGAAATTGGGTACAAAATTTGATTATTATTTTTTTGAAAGCAAAGAAGGGGTAGAGGGGCAACCTATTGTTGAAGCTCATCTTAAGGATGGGATTTTTGAAAAAAGTGACGGAGCAGTGATTTTTCCTGGTGAAAAATATGGCTTACATACCAGAGTATTTATAAATTCAAATAATCTGCCAACATATGAGGCAAAAGAACTTGGGCTTAATAAAGAGAAATTTGAAGTTGAACCTGATTTGGCAAGATCCATAATTATTACCGGTAATGAAATTAAAGAATATTTCAAAGTTTTATTAAAAGTGATTTCTTTGCTTTTCCCAGAGATAGCGGAGAAAACAGTACACCTGCCCCATGGAATGCTCCGATTACCGACTGGCAAGATGTCTTCCAGAACAGGGGACGTTATAACAGCTGAAGCTCTGATTGACCAGGTAAAAGAAAAAGTTTTTGAAAAAATAAAAGATAGGGATTTTGATGATAACCCGACTTCGCCAGAGGCTTCGTCGCGGCAAGGAAAAAATGAAATAGCGGAAATTGTGGCGATTGGAGCGATTAAGTATTCCATATTAAGACAGGCGATAGGGGGAGACATTATTTTTGATTTTGATAAATCGATTTCTTTTGAAGGCGACTCGGGGCCTTACCTGCAATATACGGCAGTGAGAGCCAATTCAGTTTTGGGAAAAGTGTCAAAGGGCGTCTTCAAAATGCCCCAGTCCCAGAAGACGCCCTTTGACACTTGGGAGACGACGGAACTTGAACGGTATTTGTACAGATTTGCGAAGGTAGTAGGGAGAGCGGGTATTGAATACGCGCCGCATTATATCGTCACTTACCTCACCGAACTCGCCGGCATTTTCAACAGCTTTTACGCCAATCACAAACTTATTGATCCAAGCGCCCCTACTTCACCTTACAAAATCGCCCTGACCCAAGCCGTCGCCCATATCCTCAAATCCGGCCTGCACCTTCTCGGCATCAAAGTCCCGGATAGGATGTAAACTTAATCTTAATAGCGTGAATTTGGGTCACTTTTAACCCAAATTCACGCCATATTATCCCACTGGCTGATTATGCCAAGAAAAACAATAAAAAATCTTCAATATTGATAAACGCCGCCCGCCGCCAAACTATCCCTGCCTTTAGAGAAAAAGGGGTTTGGAAAATAAGTGAAAATTTCAAAGGGTAGTTGAAGTTTTGCTGGTTAGGAGTAGAGTTTGAGTATGACAAATATTTTTAAGAAAGGAAACTTCCAACCATTATCAAACGAGTTTAAACAATTAGGCCTCCTGGCTCTACAGCAACTATCCGAATTTCAAGATAAGTTTGATATTCATGATACAGATACGACAATAAACTCAATAAGAGATACTATTGTCTCGAGTTATTTAGGTTTTGATTGCGTTAATACTGACAAACATGGTTTTGACGCAAAGAGGAGCAAAACTGGAGAGTTTTTAGAGGTGAAGCAATGTAGTATATCTGCTAAAAGATGGGGAGGTACGTGGAATGATACTAGCACGGATAAAGCCAAAGCGTTTTCTGATAAGAGACTCTTTACTGCGGTTGCTGTATGGAAAGGCGCTAGCGATTTACAGTTTATTGTTTTTGGTCAAGATAAAAGATTAGGGAAATATTTACTTGAAAGAGTAGTCAAAAGAAAAGAGGGAAGTCGTTCAACTCAAAATATTGGTATAGAAAAATTATTGGAATGGGGTTTTTCGGTTATGATTCCACCTGGCCGTGACACAAAAGAATTGCTCCAACAACTGACGCTCTATAACAAAAACATATCTAGAATTGTGAATCTAAAGAATATTAAACCTGTTTAACTAAAACAACTTTTGAGTGATTTTTACTGAAGCAATCGTTTTTTCCGCGATTTTTACATAATCAGGATTTATCTCAAAACCTATATAATTTTGTCCCAACTCTTTAGCGGCGGCACACTCTGAACCCGTGCCCACAAATGGAACCAAGATTATACCCTCCTTTTTTGGCATGGCAGATCTTATGAGTTTTCTGGAAAGCTCAAGGGGCTTTTGGGTGGGGTGCTTCATTATTTCGTGCCCCTCGTGTTTTTGTAATTGGCGAGGTTCATACACCTCATTGCATGTTTTACATAAAAACCATCTCTCGATCATACCCGCACCACCAGCGAGGGCGGGGATCTTTATCACGTCTCTGGGTAAAGCACCGCCTTCGTGTGCTTTGTAAACAGTTTCTAATCCTCCTTTACTAAACCTTCCTGCGGTACCTTTTCTCGTTTTCCCTGCAGCTCCGTTCAAAAAACCTTCGGTATAGGGTTCTCTAACCTCATCTCTGTTAAACACGGGTTTATACTTCCATGCACAAATTATCGCCTCATGACTTCTCTGCCAAAAGTTTAAGGACGCTACATTTTTATTTGTGTAGTGCCAAATCAACCACCTTTTATTTATTGAGATCTCAACTGAAAGATATGCCAAAATTTCACTAAAGCCATATATAAACATTGTTCCAGCAGGTTTCATTACCCTTATAGATTCGTTTATCCATTCTTTGCACCACAATACATATTCGCTCAATTCTCGTTTATCAATATTATTTCCAAAATCTTTACCGATATTGTATGGCGGATCAATTATTACGACATCACAACTTTCGTCTGGAAGCTTTTTAAGTTCAGCAAGCGCATCGCCTAAAACTATTTTGTTTACTGGTAATACCTCATTCCTTTTCAAGGAAATTGTTTCCAAAAAATCTTCAGTTTCTAACTCCTGTTCATTTTGTATCACATCAACGACGATACCTTGAATTTTAATATCCCTGTCTTTTCGGATAATAATTGGTTCATAAGCATGGTTAGCTGGTTGAAGTCTTATGTAATTGCGTTCCTTGTAAAACTTTTTAAGCGTCGCTTCGTAGTTGTCTATTAAGGCAACGATCCTTTGTCCATTATTGGCAATGCTCTGTTCTTTCACCAGAACGATGTCCCCGTCATTTATATTTTCGTCAATCATACTATTCCCTGCCACTTTCAGTGCAAATACTTTAGATGAATAAGGAACTTTACTTTTCGGAATCAATATTTTCTCTCTCTCTTCGTCAAAGACATGTATAGGCTCTCCTGCTGCTATGGTGCCTAGCAGGGGAATGCTTACCAATTCTTCATTTTTTGAGATTTTCACCCCTCTATGCTTGTTTCTCTCCCCCTTTAAAGACCCGGAATTCTTTAATTCATCTAAATGCTGATGAATGGTTGAGATAGATTTTTTAAAATGCTTGGCGATTTCAGGTATAGATGGCGAAAATCCTTTACGTTTTGTAAATGTATTTATAAAGTCAAGTATTTCTTTCTTTTTAGGAGTAATCGCCATTACATAATTATATCAAATACATACCGAAAGAAAACCGAAAGTTATCCACAGTTTTACGATAGGCAATCTTGAAAAAAGTATGTCAAGTTGTAGGATAGCCGTATGGCTCAAGGAAATACAGAACAATTAAATAAAAAATTCCAAGGTGAATTAAAATGGATTAAACCCGAGTATCTGATTTCAGAAGATGAATATAATAAGTACGAGTGTTTTTTTATCGGACTGGGAGTAGTGTTCAATGATTTAAAAGGAATTCTGCTGTTTGAGAAATTACTCAATGATACATACCCTAAACCCAATATAAGCGAAACAACAGTTCACATGGGTAATTATGCTGGGGTAATGACCCAGATTCAAAAAATAGTCGCTGGTGTTATAAGTGAATTTTTTATCTATCTTAAAAAGAATAGTGATGTATATAATAATTTTAATTTTAAAGAGGTATTACAAAAATTACCCAAAAGAGAACAAGATTTCTGGAAGAATTTAGTTCTTGCTGCGCATGGTAAATTTTCTAGTGTTAATGATTTATTAAAAACTATGGTTCAAATCAGAAATAATCTTGTTTTTCACTATGATCATTCCGGTAGAATACTGAGAAATTCTTTTAGAAGTTATTTTTTTGGAAAAGATCAGAATAATAGAAACAAATATGCATATTTTTCTATTGGTAATAACATAGAATTGACCAGATTTTATTTTTCTGATGCCGCAATACAAGAATCTATTTTTATTGCCGCTGGCAAAACATTTAAGGAACCTCTCTCCAGCAACGAATCATTCTTAAAATACCAAAAACAAGTTATGGATACGATTGTCATAACAAGCGAGACGATAAGATTATTGCTTAAAAACTACATACAAATACGCCGTAACCATCCGCACTGAAATGTCGGAACACCAATTTTTTGGAAAAGCCAGAATAAAAATTAGAAATTTAGAAAAAATTTTGTGTAAGTTGTCAATAGTATCAATAAAAATAAGGCTCATTAAGTCGCACTCTTTACAACTTCTAACATCTGTATTGCAGTGCCGATTTGCTACTTTATCCACAGGGCAGAGGTGTGTTTAAAATTGTAGAATCCAAAAGAATAAAGCCCAGAAGATTTTACTCTCCAAGGCTTTATTCAAACGATTTTACTAGAATTCCTAGACCATCTATTGGTCTGGTCGAAGGAACTCGTCTATGTATACTTGCATACAGCCGACGGGTTAAGCAAGTGTTCCTGTGAATAAACAATGACTAAATTTGAAGTTTATACGGATCGTGGTGGACAAGAAAGGTGGAGACTTAAAGCTAGCAATGGAGAAATTGTGGCAGTAAGTGAAGGTTACTCTTCTAGATATGCTGCCAACATATCAGCAGAAAAAGTGAAGGAATGGTCCAGATATGCAACTATTGTCCAGATTAATTAAAGAGCAGTAAACATATCGCAATGTTGGAAAAACACTCGACTTACATTAGCGAGTGTTTTTCTTATTTTAGCAATTCTACGAACTCAAAACATGCTAAAATAAATTTATAGAAAAAGTACATACCGAAATATATACATAAATATAATGTTAAAATAACTCAGTGAAAGTCATACGCATAATACTTTTGATACTTATAATAATCGGGCTGGGGCTATTGGCAACCCAGAAATATTGGGTGGAACCGCTCGTTAGTTTTATTTTGGATGGGGAGGGTATATAGGCGAATGGTGGTAAAGTAAAAATATGGAAGATTTCAAACCTAAAAGTTCGGAGAATATTCTGAAGAAAGCAGAACATACCGGCGATAGTTTGCCTGGGACAAATATTGAAGAATCAATAGACAGGCTCAAACAGCCATTTGAACAAATTGAATACGCCGATAGCGGTGCAGAGGATATAAAGACTGGAGAATTCGCTTATCATTTTTCATATTCCTCTATCGTGGGCGAACCGGAATCTCTCAAGGCGTATGTAGATTATATAAAAAGAGGTACGATTGAAGACCCAGCGCAAGATATGACCGATTGGAGAAAGCTCGACAGCCTCTCGATAATTATAAATGAAGAGGAAATAGATATTTTAGAAATTTTGCAGGGGAGTTCAAATGTTTTTTTCTGCCCTGGCTCTGCCGTTGATAATGGGATAGCGTTCCGAAATTCTAGGGATGTGGCTGTGCTCGGAGATATGGCATCTCCGATTACATTTATTATTCTTTTACATGAAATGGGGCATATTGTTGATTATGGACAACTGGAAAAACTCGGGGTTGAAAAAATGGTTGACAGTCACCCCGATTCGGATCAGGCGGAAGATTTGCGCAAGGAAAGAGATGCGTCGGCCTTTGCCCTGAAGGCGATCCGCCCTTATGTAAAAGATGAGACTATGCGGAATGATGTTGTAAATTTTCTTAAATATTACGCGCTCAAGAGTTATAACGATAGAGTTAGGAGGGTAGTAAAGGATAGAGGACAAATCCGCGGATATCTCCAAGACGAATGGGGCGATTATGAAAATACTTTGGCCCAAGAAGAAGAAAACAGGCAAGAATTTGATATTTGGCAGAAATGGAAACAAACCGAAAAATACAAAGAATGGAAAGCACTACCCGAACATAAAGATGTTGACGAATACGATGAACCTTGGATATGGAGACAGTGGGTCGAAAAAACCGGCTACGATTTTTGGCAAGATATGCCGGAATAAAAGTAAAAAGAGGCCCCGCGCCGTGGGAACGGACGCGGGGCTTTTTGCTGATGGGCCAAGGTTTACCGCCAGATGGAGCGGCCTCGCAAGCGGTTGCCGAGACTCCTTGCGGAGGAGGAAAAACGGTTTTCGCCATCTTGCGGGACTTCCAGTTGGACGACGATGTTCCGCGGGATGACGAGGTGGTCCTTCAGCAGGATCTCGAGCCATTCCACGGTCCTGATTTCTTTCGGCTTCGTCCCGACCCAGAGGATGTTGCTATCCTTCTCTTCGCCGCCGACGATCTCGATGTCGACGGGCTCACCGTGCTCGTCCAGCTTGTAGACCCGTCCGTAGAAAGTCTGAAGGGGCGGATCCCAGCCGACCTGGGCTTCCTTGGTTTCGTCTATCGGAATGATGAATCGACTCATCTGTAAGGAACTCCTTATGCTTAATATTATACACCCGTTAATATTTTTTGTCAAGCCAGACTAATCATTCCACACTTTTGTAGAATGATTTTTAGGTAAAAATGGCTCGGCTCCGCTGTTGCGAAGCTTGGGTGTGAGAAGTAAAATAAAAGTATGAGTGAGAAAATGCCACAGGGGAATGAGCCGAGAATCGACCTGATTAAAGCCAATGCATTTTTTGACGCAGGGGAGTATGTGGCTCTGATGAAAAAAGTTTCTCCGGAGAGTTTGGAGATTAACGCTGATGGCAATATCAGCATAAACATCATGGAAGGCAACAAAATAATGGAAGCGACCAAAAATAAGCTCGATTTGAATCAAACCGAATTTATGGAGTACCTTTTTGCTCTGGAAGACAGAGTCAAAGAGATTTTAAGGCAATAACCATGCAATCAAAATCTATAATTTGGCTTGGGCTTTTTATCGGTTCCACTATCGGCAGCTTCATCCCGATGCTTTGGGGCGCTGATTTGTTTTCTTTTTCATCCATTATATTGAGCGGGCTTGGTGGCATCGCCGGTATTTATGTCTTCTTCAAAATCAGCCAATAATTGCTTGCCTATAGGGGGAGAGGGGTTGATCCGGTAGTAGATTTTGGCATTGGACTTTGCATTTTGTCCCGATGCTCATCGGGACGATGCCAAAATTCACTACAGGATTGACAATAAAAGCTTATTTGGTAGTATGTTAGGCAAGCTCGGTGGAGCCTTTTAGTTTGTTAAAACTAAGAAAATAATAAGTAATATGTCTAGATCGCTCAAAAAAGGCCCTTATGTGGACCCGAGGGTCCTCAAAAAAATAGAAGGCAAAAAGCCGCAGTCTACTGGGGTTATTAAGACGTGGTCGCGGGCTTGCGTCATCGCGCCGGAGATGGTCGGGTTCACTTTTGGAGTGCACAATGGCTGGGACCATATAGAGGTATTTTGCTCCGAAGATATGGTAGGGCACCGATTGGGCGAATTTTCCTTGACCCGCAAGTTCGTCAAACACGGCGGCAAGATGCAGAAAGACTTGGAAGCCAAGAAAAAGGAAGCCGAAATAACGGCCGCTAAAGGCGCCAAAGAAGCCGTCGCAGCGAAGAAGTAATTTATACGAAAAACATGCGAAATACAACGAAAAACTACGAAAATTTTAAAACCAAAACGAAACTGTTTCGTCATCATTTCGTAGCTTTCGCATAATTTTAGTATCATGACAGAGATTACCGCACAGCTCAATAGTTACCGACAATCGCCGCGCAAAGTCCGAGCGGTGGCTGACGTGCTCCATGGCAAAGCGGTAGGGGAAGCCCAGGTGCGCCTGAGCTTAATTACCAAGCGCGCTATCGGCCCTCTAGCCAAGCTTTTGAATTCGGCTATCGCTAACGCCAAAAATATGGGGCTGAGTGCGGAAAACCTTTTTGTAAAATCCATCACTGTAGACGGCGGCAAAATATTGTACCGACGCAGGCCGGTTTCCCACGGTTCGGCTCACCCGATTCACAAGCGCACAAGCCATGTCACTGTCGTTCTTTCAGAACGCCAGAAATCCGAAACAAAGAAGACTAAGGCTAAAAACTAATATCTAACATCTATTTACTAAAACCATGACTCACACAGTACACCCATACGCGCATAGGCTAGGCATCATCCGCGACTGGAGGTCGCGCTGGTTTGGCGTCAAAGCCAAGTACAAAGAGAACCTCAAAGGGGATGTATTGATTTATGAATATCTGAAAAAGAGACTCAAAGGCGCTTTCGTGAATTCTATTGAAATTGAGCGCAACGTCAAAATTTTCCGCATTATTATAGAGAGCTCCCGCCCGGGCGTCATCATAGGCCGCAGCGGCGAAGGGATGACCAAACTCCGCGACGATATCGTCACCTTTATGAAGAAGAAAGGCCTCAGCCTCAAAGAAGAGCTCAAGATTGACATCAAAGAGGTCAAATCTCCGGAATCTAGCGCCATGATTGCCGCCCAGATGATTGCCGAAGGATTGGAGAAAAGGATGCCTTTCCGCCGGGTGGTCAAACAAATGATTGAGAAGGCCAACGCCAACCGCGATGTCTTGGGTGTCAAAGTGACTCTCTCCGGCATTATGGGAGGCTCCAACATGGCGCGTGTCGAGACTAAGAAAGTCGGCCGGATTCCGCTCCAGACTTTACGCGCCGACATTGACTACGCTTTTCACGAAGCTCAATTGCCACTGGGTAAAATCGGCATCAAGGTTTGGATATATAAAGGCGAAATCTTTGCAAAGCAAAAATAATTTTCAATATTTTAATCTTTCAATCTTTTAATTCACCATCATGTTATTCCCAAAAAAAGTTAAATACAGGAAGTGGCAAACTTTGCGCCGAAATCCGAAGAGAGTCGGACCGGCAACTCGCGGCATCACCGTGGCTTTCGGTTCGCATGGGCTCAAAGCGCTCACTCCTGGGCGCATCACATCCAATCAGATAGAATCGGCCCGCAAGGCTATCACTCGCTCTATCGGCAAGACCGGCCGAGTCTGGATACGCATTTTCCCGGACATGCCTTTTACCAAGAAGCCGGCCGAAGTGAAAATGGGCAAAGGCAAAGGCGATATCGAAGGATATTGCGCCAGGGTCCTTGCCGGTCAGGTGATGTTTGAAGTAGACGGCGCTCTTGACCCGGTAGCGGTAGAGTCTCTGCGCAAAGGCGGAACCAAGATGCCGGTCAAGACGAAGATAGTCGCCAGGGTATAACTCACCCCCGGCCCCTCTCTTACATTAAGAGAGGGGAGAAAAGAGAAAAAACACAAATATGAAAAAAGAAACCGCCAAAAAAGATAAAAAAGATTTGGAGAAAGATTTGAGCGAAAAGTATGTGGCTTTGCGCGACATACGCTTTGGCACTGCCCACAGCAAAAGCAAAAACGTCAAGCAATACGCCAATTTGAAAAAAGACATTGCCCGCATTAAGACCGCGTTAAACAACCAGGAATAGTTCAATAAACTCACTACAAGTAATATGTCAGAAAAAACAATAAAAAATAATACAGAGACAAAGACTCTAGGGAAAGTTCTCAGGGGTGTTGTGGTGTCAAACAAAATGAAAGATACGGCTACGGTTTTGGTAACTCGCTTTGTAAAGCACCAGAAATACAAGAAATATTACAAAGTCAGCAAGAAGTACAAAGCGCACGATGTCGGCAACGAAAAGAAAGTCGGCGACAAAGTAGAAATCAAAGAATGCCGACCGATTTCAAAAGATAAGCATTTTATTATAGTAAATAGTTAATAGATTATAGATAATAGGAAAACTAATAACTAAAAACTAACATCTAAAAACTACCAAAATGATTCAGCCAAGAACAATAGTCAGAGTGACGGATAACTCAGGCGCCAAGATTGGCCGCATTTTCAAAGTGCTCGGCAGCGCCAAGAAGCGTTACGCTCGCATCGGCGAGCTCGTCATCTTTTCCGTCCAGAAAGCCGAACCGCGCAAAGAAATCAAAAAGAAAGCGGTACTGCTCGGTCTGGTGGTACGCCAGAAGTCGCCAATGCGCCGCCGCGACGGCTCTTATATCCGCTTCGATGAAAACGCGATCGTCGTAGTAGAGCAGAAGAAAGGGGAGCTCATCCCCAAGGCTGGACGCATCTTTGGCCCGATACCGCGCGAGATTGCCGAGCTCGGATTCCAAAATATCGTTAACCTGGCGCCGGAGGTAATTTAAAATTAAAAGATTAAAAATTGAAATATTGAAAAATTTACGAAACAGAATCATTAAATCTTTCAATCTTTAAATCATTCAATATCATGAAAATTCGTAAGGGCGACAAAGTGGCCATAATAACCGGCAAAGACAAGGGCAAGACGGGCCCCGTGCTCAAAGCTTTCCCTAAAGATGAGCGAGTCTTGGTAGAAGGCGTGAACATCAAAAAGATTCACCGCAAGCCCCGCAAGAAAGGCGAAAAGGGCTCGATTATAAGCCAGGCTGCTCCGGTGCATGTTTCAAATGTTAAGAAAATAAAATAATTTTCAATTATCAATTTTGCAATTTACAATAAATTTCCAATGTTCCAATTTGAAAATTTTGAAATTAAAACGTTTAATGAAAATTAAAAATTCTAAATTGAAAATTAACACAAACATATGAAATTAATGAAAGAAAAAGTAAAAGATTCATTCAAAGACCTGAAAGAAACCTTGAAGCTAAAGAATATTATGCAATCGCCAAAGATTGTGAAGGTCATCGTCAACTCGGGTGTGGGTTCTTTCAGCGATAAGAAGAAAGTAGATGTGGTCATCGACCGATTGGCCAAAATCACCGGTCAGAAGCCGATTAAGCGCGGCGCCAAGAAATCGATTGCTTCTTTCAAATCGAGAGAGGGCGATATTGTTGGCGTGCAAGTCACGCTCCGCGGCGAGAAGATGTGGAGCTTCCTGGACAGACTTTTTAATATCGCTCTGCCTCGCACCAAAGACTTCCGCGGCATTTCGGCCGGGGCGGTAGATGAGATGGGCAACTACACTCTCTCTATCAAGGAGCACATCGTGTTTCCGGAAACCGCTGATGAAGACCTCAAAGACGTTTTCGGCTTTTCCGCGACCATCGTCACCAACCTCAAAAACCAATCCGACACTTTAGAATTTTTCAAATCTCTCGGTTTTCCGTTTAAGAAGAAATAGTTTTTTCCTAGAGGGTGACCCTTGAACTGCCCCTTGCTCCAAAGGGTCATCTTCAAATTTCTTTCCATTTTCTTCTCGACCCCACCCCGTCCGATGGACATCGGACTGCCCCTCACCTTGCGAAGGTGAGGGGAGAAGGTAAAAACAAGGAACGGCTCAACGGCATCTCTCGTTGAGCCGTTTGAGTTTCCCCCTTAAAATAAGGGGGATTAAGGGGGTTAGAAAAAAGAAGGAATGAGTTATTAATGGTCAGGAATATTTTGTCCGTAAAAACAACAGCGGTCCCTTGCGGAACCGCTGTTTTGCTGCG
>CAYQIR010000008.1:0-22628 GCA_964417625.1 uncultured Candidatus Saccharibacteria bacterium | reverse complement strand
GGATTATGTCGATGTCTTAGACGGAATCGAATTAATACCTTTGCTGAAAGAACGGCAGGGTGTAAAAGTGATCGCCATGTCGCAAGTGCATTATGACCATTTAAAACAAGAACTGAAAAACGAAATTTATCTCATTCATCACCATCATATAAATTTCGAGAAATTCCGAAGGAAAAGGAATAATACTTTGACGGGCGGTATGATCGGCCACTCTCTGGAAGCTTTCAATGTTTATAATCAAATCAAAAAGCCGCTTGCAGAAGCCGGAATTGAATTTGTCGGCGCCTTTAATTACAAAACCAGGCAAGACATGATAGCTTTTTTTAAGCAAACCGATTTTATGGTCACGTGGTGGGGAGATTTTGACAGGAACTGCTGGCGTAGCCACCCGACAAAAATAATAAACCCGGCTTCTTTTGGTATTCCTGCTTTGAGCCAGCTTGTTGCTGGGTACAAAGAATTTGCCGGATTTTATATTCCTATTGAAGATGTGGATTCCTTGGTGAGAGAAGCCGTTAAATTAAAAGATCCTGATTATTATCACGACTGGTCGGACAAAGTCTATGGCGAAGCAGAAAAATATCATATCAGCAAAATAGCTGAGCTGTACAAGCAACTAAAATGACTATCAGAACCATTGAACAAAAATTTGAAAATATTTTCAAAAATAATTCTTGGGGCGGACGCAATTCAGCTTCAGGAAGAGGTTCGGATTTAGATCAAACCGAACATATAATCAGAGAGATTCCGGCTTTATTCAAAGAGATGGGCATTAGAACGGTATTGGATATTCCTTGTGGAGACTTCAATTGGATGCGGAATATCGATTTAAGAGGAATCCGATATATAGGCGCCGACATTGTAAAAGAAATCATTAAAAACAATAAAAATAGATATGAGAAAAACAATATTTCATTTCGGCATATGAATTTAATTGAGGATGCGCTGCCGCAGGTAGATCTGATCCTCGTAAGAGACTGTTTGGTCCACATGTCATACGATGACATCTTCAAATCATTGAAGAATGTTTGCAACAGTATGTCTCAATATCTTTTAACAACATCGTTTACAGACAGGCAAGATAATAGAGATATTATTACAGGGGAATGGCGGATGCTTAATTTGCAAACAGCGCCGTTTTCATTGCCAAAACCGATTAGAATAATAAACGAAAGATGTACGCAGGGGAAATTATCATATACGGACAAATCGTTGGGGCTTTGGAAAATATCTGATATAGTCAAAACGCTAAAATTATGAAAGATAAAGATAAAAAAGAATCTCTGTAATAAGAGCTCTCGAAATGCCATGTTGGGGTCGTTCAGAAGAAATGGTTAAGAAATTTTAATGACATGAAAAACTTAATGACTTATATAAATCCGTTGAAAGAGTTTACCGAAGATTATGCGGCTCTCGTTAAAGTGCAGATAGATAATTCTTTGCGGACGTGGGACCCTAAAGACATCTTGTTGGTAACCAATTTTCCTTATACTTATGCAGGAGTTGATTCAATAGTAGTGCCAGATGAATTATTTTGTGCTCACCGCAAAAGAGCTAGCAAGATAAATGTGATTTGCCATATGATAGATAATGGATTGGTAGGTGATTTGTGCTGGTTCCATGATTTTGATGCATTCCAGCTCGATATCTTACCTGAAGATATTTTGATAGATAAAGACGCAGCTTTTACCGACTATGGATTTAATAAGACATGGAATACAGGAAGCTTCTTTTTTATTCCAAAAGCAAGGGATATTTTTGAACTTATACGCAAGACTATGAACGCAAAATTGATTAATGAGGAACAGGCATTTGGTAGATTAACGTCAATGAACATAGGAAATATTAATACTAGATATGTAAAACTTAATAATACATACAATCTAGGGCAGAAGTGGTCCGGCGAGTTGTCTTATGAAAAGGCGGACAAACCAATTAAAGTACTACATTTTCATCCCCAAATGGAAGATGTTTATGAGAGAGTTAAGCCAATTATCCCCAATTACCTAATGGAAATATTTAAAAAACATGGATATTGATACTACACTTCTTATTATGACAAACGGGAGAAGAGAATATATGGAAAAGACTTTATCAACATTAGATAGGCTTCACGGTAAATTCTCGAGGACATTGGTCCATGATGATTCGGGGGACCAAGATTATCATAATTGGCTTGGACAATTCGGTTATGAACTTGCGACTACCGAGCGAGTCGGATTTACAAAAGCAATGATTTCAGCATGGCAAAAACTGAAAGAAGATTCCAATGAGTGGGTTTTTCACTTGGAGGAGGATTTTCTTATTTTGGATGATGTATATATTGATAATATGATAGAAGTTCTTAAAAGTTATGATTATCTCAAGGAGATGGTGCTTCTTCGGCAACCAATCGGCGACCATTCGCGGGAACAAATAAAAGGAGGAATAATAGCCTCGCACCCTGAAAGGTATGAAGACAAAACCGATGGGGTTAATTATTGGGTGGAACACAGAGTCGGGTTTTCCTGCAATCCTTGTTTGTATCAGAAATCTCTTGTATATAAATATCCTTGGCCCGATATGCTACACTCAGAACGCGAATTTGGTCGGCTTCTATTTAGGGATACGAAATCAAAATGCGCTTACTGGGGCAAAAGCACTGATAAGCCTGTAGCTATGCATATAGGACATGTAAGAAGCGGATTTAATTATTAAAATTTTATGAGAGAAGATTTAACTGTTTTATATTACACATCCAACCGAGAAGAAGAAGAGTTTGAAAGAAGGATAAGAGAGAATATTTTACAAGCTGCGGGCGGCTTGCCGATTATAAGCATCTCTCAAAAGCCGATCGATTTCGGAGAGAACATAGTTGTCGGAGATGTCGGTACTTCGGGATTCAATATGTTCAGGCAGGTGCTTATCGGCTGCGAAGCGGCCAAAACGCCTTTTGTAATTTCGGCCGAGGCAGACTGCCTGTATCCGCCTGATTATTTTCAATTTGTGCCGGAGAGAGAGGATATTTGCTACCGAAACGCGAACACATATATTTTAGGGCTGAGGCGCGATTATTTTTATAAAAAAAACGAGGGCGGAACTTGGGCGCAGGTTATCGGGAGAGATTTCTATATCAAAAGACTAAGAGAATTATTTGATGGCGCACCCGAATGGAGCGAAGAAGAAAAGAGTTTTCCGAAAGAAAGAGGCAAAGGGGAAGATATTTTCAATATCAATCAAATCGAAAGATATGAAACAGCCAACCCTTGCATCTCTATAAAATCCGGGAAAGGCATGAGACATTATTCGCATTCAGACCGAACTCCTGTATATGATTTGCCGTATTGGGGCAATGGCAAGGAATTTAGAAATAAGTATTGCTAAAATTTTTATTGTTTAATTGATCGGAATTAAGCCATGAAAGGAATAATATATTACACCGACAACAGACTGAGTGATGAGATAGCCCTAAAAGTTAGGGGACAGATACTAAAAAGCGGTTTGCCAATTATCAGCTGTTCGCTGAAACCTGTGGATTTCGGCAAAAATATTGTTTTGGATTTAGAACGCGGCCCCGCAACTATGGTAAAACAAATCCTCACAGCTCTCGAGGCATCTGAAACAGTTTATGTGTTTTTTTGCGAACATGATGTTTTATACCATTTTTCCCATTTCGCTTTTACGCCGCAGGATAATAACATATTCTATTACAACACGAATGTCTGGCGATGGGATTCGAGCGGCAATCGGGTTATCACTTATGACCACCTTTGCTCTATCTCCGGTCTTAGCGGAACAAGAAGCAAAGCCCTGGAGCATTTTAGGAAGAGGCTAGAAAAAATACAAGAAAAAGGGTTTGATAAGATTCCAGGAGGAAAAACCAGCTGGGCGAGAAAAATGGGTTATGAACCCGGCAAAAAGACCGGAGAAAAAACAGCAGAATGGAGATCTAATTTTCCCAATGTGGATATTAGGCATCCCAATACCATGACACCGATAAAAATGACACTGAATAGTTTTGTTCGCAAACCAACCGGTTGGAGAGAAGATATTATAAGTAACATTCCGGGTTGGAGTTTTGGGGTTAAAGAATTTTAGAGACATGAAAAACTTAATGATTTATATTAAGTCGGATGATAGGGAGCATGTTTGGGGTGAGGAGACAATAAGATTGTTGGCGGTACAAATTGATAATTCTCTGGAACTTGGTTGGGATAAAAAAGATATTATCTTAATCACGAATTTTCCATATGAATATAATGGGATACGGGCAAGAGAAATGAATGTTGAATACTTCAAACCCAAGACTACAACAGCCAAGATAGCAGTTATATGCAAACTTTTTGAAGAAGGACTGGGGGATGATTTGTATTGGTTCCATGACAATGATGCATTTCAGATGGAAGAACTTAATCCATATATTCCGCCGGGAAAGGTTGGTTTAACAGATTATGGAATTACAAAACTAGGACCAAAAGTGGACATGAGATGGTCAACTGGTGTTCTATTTTTCAGAAAAGACACCGAAGATGTGTTCAGGCTTATTATGCGAGGAACCTACTCTCACCACGCTAACGAGGAAATTGGTCTTCTTGCCTGGTTCAGGATTAACAAACATGGTATAAGGGATAGATTAGAAAAATTAAACATAACCTACAATTTTGCCCCCAATAGAATAAAGGATGTTAAAAAATCATATGAAATTTCCGAAAAACCCATAAAAGTGATTCATTTTCATCCATTTGATAAAAGATCGATTAATCCTTGGGGAACCCCTCTTGACGTGTGTCTTAATAGAAAGGGAATTGGCATACCGCTTATTACTGAGAGACTAATCAATATACTTAAAAAACACCAAATTATATGATTATGTCTAAAGACCTCTCAATTTTAATTCCGTCGCGCAATGAGATGTTTCTGGCTCGAACCATTGAGGACGCTTTGCAAAATATTGAAGCCGATACGGAAATCATCGCTCTCTTGGACGGAGCATGGGCGGATCCTCCGGTCCCACAGCACGAGAGAGTAAATGTGGTTTATATGCCGGAAGCCGTCGGCCAGAGAGCGGCATCCAATATGGCCTGCAAACTTTCCCGGGCCAAATATGTAATGAAGGTGGATGCGCATTGCAGTTTTGACAAAGGGTTTGACCGCAAGATGATAGAGGCGTTTAAGGAGACGGGGGATGATGTAACAATGGTGCCGACCATGAGGAACCTTTGGGCCTTTGACTGGAAGTGCATGAAGTGCGGGAAGAAATGGTACCAAGGCCCGACCCCGACCAAATGCGCTGAGAGCAACTTCAAAGGCACGGGACAACCCTGCGACGGCAAAAATTTCAAGAGAAAGATGATGTGGGTCGGCAAGGAAAGGCCTCAAAGCAACTCATACAGTTTTGATGCTGAACCCCATTTTCAATATTTCAACGAATATACGAAACGGCCGGAATATAAGGAAGCGCTGGAAAAAACCGGCCTAACGGAGACCATGTCGCTCCAGGGCTCCTGCTTTATGTGCGCGCGCAATAAGTGGTGGGAGTGGGAACTCTCTGACGAAAAGATGGGCAACTGGGGCAACCAGGGCATTGAGGTAGCGGCCAAAACCTGGCTCTCCGGAGGCAGGGTACTCGTCAATCATAGGACTTGGTACGCCCATATGTTCAGAACTCAAGGCGGGGACTTCGGTTTCCCCTGGCCGAACTCCGGCAAGGATACCCAAAAAACCAAGGACAATGTTAAAAATTTGTTTTGGAAAAATAAATGGCCAAAGCAGAAATATCCCGTTTCGTGGCTATTGGAAAAATTCTGGCCGGTGTCAGGATGGACACAAGAAGATTTGGATAATCTTAAAAAATCAAAAACTTGATGGCATATTACTGAAATTTGTTGTTGTATATATAACCTTATTTTAAGCCAATTATTTTGGTAAAAGTTACTATCCACACCAAAAAATTTGCATTTTAACATCAAATATGCTAATTTTGATGGTGTAGCATTAAAATTAAGAATATGATAATAGAAAGAGAAATTAAAAAAGATATAGAGAAAAACCTTTTTAAGGGGAAAGCTGTAATAATTTACGGGCCAAGAAGAGTGGGAAAAACAACTTTAGTGAAAGACATTATTTCAAAATACGGACAAGAGGCAAAATATATAAACTGCGATATTTTAGAAAATCGCCAGGCTCTGGAAATTCAGGATGACAAAAAATTGCGCAAATTCCTTGGGGAGGGAAAAATATTTGTAATTGACGAGGCTCAAAGGGTGGTGGACATAGGATTATCTTTGAAAATACTCATAGACAGTTTTCCGGATATTCAAATCATTGCCACCGGCTCTTCTTCGTTTGATTTGGCCAATCGTATAAACGAACCGCTAACCGGCAGGGCAATTTCTTTTACCCTTTATCCTATATCAATCAAAGAAATAAAAAAATATAAAGAGCAGGTAAGAGAATTTGATTTTGAAAAAATTTTGCCGGAATTGCTCCGATTTGGCAGTTATCCGGAGATTGTGAGCGGCAAGGTGGAAGATAAAGTTCAGTATCTCAAAGAAATATCCAGCAATTACTTATTTAAGGATATTTTTGAATTTGAGGGTGTCAAACGGCCGGAAATTCTAGTTAAACTGCTCCAGCTCATTGCTTTCCAAATCGGCAATGAAGTTTCTTACAATGAGTTGGCGGTCAAGCTTGAGGTCAATCGCGATACGGTTATACGTTATGTTGATCTTTTGGAAAAAGCTTTTGTCATATTCCGCCTGTACCCGTTTGCTAGAAATTTGAGAAATGAAATCGGCAAAAAAAACAAAATTTATTTTTATGATCTCGGCATTCGCAATGCCATAATCAGTGCCTTTAACGCTCCGGAAGAAAGGGAAGATCTGGGTGCGCTATGGGAGAATTTTTGTATCATAGAAAGATCCAAGTTTTTGCAAAGCGGCGGCCTCTACCGTAATGTTTATTTTTGGCGCACTCAAAATAAAAAAGAAATTGATTATATAGAAGAATATGACAATCGGCTCTATGGTTATGAGTTGAAATGGGGACAAGGAAAATACAAGGTGCCGGAAAATTTTCTTTCGGAATACAAAAATAGCTCCATAGTCTTAGTGAATAGGAGCAATGCGAAGGAATTTTTAGGTATTATGTAGGTAAAAATTCTGGCCGGTACCGGGGTGGACAGAAGAGAATCTTGAAAATTTGGAGAAAATCAAGCAAAGTTTTGAGTTGGCAAATAGGACAAAATAATTTAATTGGTGTGGGGTTGGGGGAGGGGGAATACTGTTATATAATACTAATATGTATGGCGCGAGTGAGTTTTGACAAAAAATACTATGACGATATCTGGGGTCATATTGGCGGAGTCCATCGCCACGACTACACCGAATCCCTTGCCAACCGGCTTGTTCAGCAATATGGGAGGGTCAGGATTTTAGACTGTGGAACGGGCTGTGGGCATCTGGTCAAACTTCTCCGAGAAAAAGGCTGCGACGCTTGGGGTTTTGATGTGTCTGACTATGCTTTGGAAAATTGCTGTGCGCCGGGGTTTGTAGTTAAAGCCCATGCCTCTAAGCTTCCTTTTGCCGACAATTCTTTTGATGTTGTTCACTCCAACGGGCTTTTTGGCTATGACGAGGATGTGCAAAGCATCTGGAAAGAACTAAACCGAGTGGGGAAAATCCAAGATCACAATATAGACTGTAATGATAATATACCAGAACACCAGCTTATTATTATTAAACCTCGTGAGTGGTGGGACGAGCAGCTTAAACCCATTTTATTATCTCCAAAAGTTTTGGTTACTTGCCCGACTTACGACGGCAAGGCCTATTGTTTTGATGAGTGGATTAAAATGGCCAAAAACTTAACATACCCAAACTACGATATTTTTGTTGTAGATAATTCTAAAACAGAGGATTTTTATAATAAATACAAAGACCAGATCCCAATGGCCCATTTAACTTTCAGGCCGGATGAAAAGAATGACGGAATGTACCGAGTATGTAAGAGCATGGCAAAAGTGAGAGAGCATTTTTTAGCCGGGGACTATACCCACTGGGTGAATATAGAAGCAGATAACATTCCGCCTCCCGATATCATAGAAACAATGTTTAAGTATTCAGGCGGAGACGCCGATTGGGTGGAACACGCTTATCCCGCACTGCCGGGAAGCGCAACTCTCGTCCAAGGCATCGGCTGTGGGCTTCTTTCCCGCAGGCTGATGGAAGATTTTGACTGGGGAGACAACAGGATTGCTGATGACTCACCTGACTCAGAGCTCTGGAACTGGATCCAAAAGCATCCTGAATACAAAACAGTGGAGCTTTGGTATATCACAGATGTAAAACACATGAAATAAAATGGCACAGATACGGCAAGAAATAAATATCAATGATAATCTTGCTGGCGGAGCAAGCGGTGTTGTTTTGGGAGCAGACGGGATTATTCAGATAGATAAAACTCAATACAACGGCACGATAGCAATTTATTTTGAAGCCAACATAGCTACGGCTCATGCTGGCAATACTTTGACTTTACGCAGGTTCGGAACGACCATTGATGATGGGTCTGTTTCGGTAGCTTCAACTGGATTTGTAAGAACAGCGGACATTTCAAGTTCTATTCCTGCGACAGCCACGCAATATGGTATTTTTTCTGCTTCTACTACCGTTAGGGTAAAGAATGCCAGAGTAATAATCATCCAAACTGCCAACACTCTCACCAACACCGAAACACAAATAGAAATAGGAAATAACGCAACCACAACGTCAACTGCCTCTGTCGCTACGGCTAACCCTAAATACTGGTATTATAATTCATCAAATTGGGATGGAACCATAACAGCTTATTTTGAAGCAACAATAAGAACCGCTTCGTCTAAATCAGCTACCACCGCTTCTCTTCAGGTGGCAGATGGTACGGGAGACGGATTTACAGGATGGACGGATGTGGCGAGTTCCCCTGTTACCACCACTTCTGCTTCGGTTCCTTATATAGTGAGAAGTGGAATCATAACCCTTACGGCAGGGAGGTGGTATCGCATGGCTTTTAAATCAGGAACTTCCAAATCTGCCGCCACCGTATACAACGCTAAGATTATTATTGACCAAACAGATGGAGTTAATATATTTGTTCAAGAAGACGGTGTTGCAGATCATAATATACAGGGTGGGACGGGGAACCTTCAGGCAGCATCCCAAAGTTTTTCAATACAACAAACTTCTACAATAACAAGCGTAACGCTTTCTTTAAAAAAAATAGCAGCACCTACTGATAATCTACTTTTTAATTTAAGAACATCTCAAGGAGGAACCTCTATCGCTTCAGGGAGCATTGCTGGAACAGCTTTAACTACATCTTTCGCTGAATATACATTTAATATCTCAGTATCTTTAACCGCAGCAACTACTTACTATCTTGAACTTACTAGAGATGGAGTACGAGATACGACCAATTACTATGCGTGGAATAGATTTACAAACAAATACTCTGCGGGAACTTCATATACTAATGATTCTGGTTCTTGGTCAGACAACGGTAATGACAATTATTTTAAATTGGCAGGACAATTAGGTTTTACCAAATTAGAACCCCAATACCTTCTCGCAAACACTTTATTAGCCGCAGGAACGTCTTTACAGACTTTCTTAACTAAATGGGATTCTACTGAATGGAGTGGAGTTACTAATACTTACACAGGTCAGGCAGAGGCCGCGAATGGTTCAACTTCGGATATTTTAATACAAGAGGCTGATGCTGGGTCAACGGTGGCGACCATCAACAATCCAGATAATGCAGGACAAGCTGCTTGTACCATGCCATCGAGTCAAAATCTTGACTGTCTGGCTAATACTAATGCGGATGATGTAGCGGCAGTGAGAATACTTGTGGCAACTGTGGTTAGTTCTAGTGTTTCAGAGTCTCCTTCAATATCTCCATCCCAATCACCATCAGCTTCTGTCTCACCCTCTATTTCTCCTTCACAAAGTCCTTCCACTTCGGTCTCACCGAGCGCATCACCAAGTTCCTCACCATCACAATCTCCGTCAGTGAGTCCTTCAGTCTCTCCTTCTGCTGCCCGTCCGGCCATTGGCACTTTAAGCGATAATTTTGATGATAATTCATTAGATACTGCGAAGTGGTATACATATGTTTATGGTAACGGAACGGTTGCAGAATCAGGGCAAAAAATAATCCTCACTCTGGCCGCAAATACCATTAGTTCAGAAGCAGATCTAATTAGCGGTTCCGAAGGAACTGATCATTATTACGATTTGATAGATGACGCAATTTATATAAAAGTCCCGCAAGTTGCGAGTGGTACGGGTGCAGAAACTCACTTTCAGCTCTGGAAGGATAATGGTAATGCTTTTAGCATGTATCATCTTGACGGTAATTTATACTGGTGGACTCGGATAAACTATACTAATAATTCCGGCTCCATCACTTATAACGCTGCCGACCATTTATGGTGGAGACTGCGGGAAAGCGGAGGAACAACATACTGGGATTATTCAGCTGATGGTACCAATTGGAATAATCTGCATAGCCAGGCTAATCCATTTAATATTACAGAACTGAGGGTTGATATATATGTTTACGAAAGTATATCTGTAAGCAATCCCGGAGAAACATGGATTGACAATGTTAATATTCCTCCCACAAGCGCCAGTCCATCGGTCTCACCAAGTGCATCTCCATCCCAAAGCCCTAGCGCTTCCGCCTCACCGTCGGTTTCTCCGAGCGAGAGCCCATCGGTCTCACCAAGTGTCTCGCCTTCACAAAGTCCTTCCACTTCGGTCTCACCGAGCGCTTCACCATCTGTTAGTCCATCACAATCACCATCAGCTTCCGCATCGCCATCAGAGAGCCCTTCTGCTTCTCCGAGCCAATCACCCTCGGCTTCTGCAAGTCCAAGTGTAAGTCCTTCAGCGAGTCCATCAGAAAGTCCATCCCAATCTCCTTCGCAAAGTCCTTCAGCCAGCGCCAGTCCATCGGTCTCACCAAGTGCATCTCCATCCCAAAGCCCTTCAGCATCAACTTCACCGAGTGAATCGCCAAGCGCGAGTCCATCACAAAGCCCAAGCGCATCAACTTCACCAAGCACCTCTCCCTCGGTTTCTCCTTCAGAGAGTCCCTCATCTTCTCCCTCTCAAAGTCCATCAGCATCAGCCAGTCCATCTGAAAGTCCAAGCGCTTCGCCGAGCCAGTCTCCCAGCACCTCCGCCTCTCCATCTGAATCCCCATCAGTCTCTCCAAGTATTTCCCCCTCGGTCTCGCCATCAGAGTCTCCATCGGCAAGTGCAAGTCCATCTGTCTCACCAAGCACGAGTCCTTCTCAATCACCATCCGCCTCTGCTTCTCCAAGCGCCTCTCCTTCATCTTCACCATCTGTTTCTCCGAGCGCCTCTCCGTCTCAAAGTCCCAGTGCATCGGCAAGTCCGTCGGTATCGCCAAGCGCTTCGCCGTCACAGAGTCCCTCCGCCTCCGCTTCTCCTTCAGAAAGTCCATCCATCAGCCCTTCCATATCTCCTTCCGTTTCTCCATCACAGTCTCCGAGCGCTTCAGCCAGTCCTTCTGAAAGTCCAAGCACTTCACCAAGTCAGTCTCCGAGCGCTTCCGCTAGTCCGAGTGTTTCGCCGAGCGTAAGTCCTTCGGAGAGTCCAAGTGTTTCGCCATCCCAAAGTCCTTCCGCCTCCGCCTCACCGAGCGCCTCTCCATCAGAGAGTCCATCACAATCTCCCTCTGCCTCCGCTAGCCCATCCGTTTCTCCGTCTATATCTCCATCGCAATCTCCCAGCGCCTCAGCCTCACCTTCCCAAAGCCCTTCCGTTTCTCCCTCTGTCTCTCCGTCAGAGTCTCCGTCACAGAGTCCCTCCGCTTCCGCTTCACCAAGTGCTTCTCCGTCTGCTTCACCAAGTCAATCTCCTTCCGCCAGCGCCAGCCCCTCAGTTTCTCCCTCCGCTTCACCCAGCCAAAGTCCATCTGCCTCGGCTTCTCCATCGGAAAGTCCTTCCGTAAGTCCTTCTGCTTCTCCTTCCATTTCACCATCACAAAGCCCAAGTGCTTCCGCCTCTCCTTCTGTCAGTCCTTCCGAAAGTCCCTCCCAGAGCCCTTCGGCCAGCGCGAGCCCCTCAGTTTCTCCAAGTGCTTCTCCTTCACAATCACCGTCTGCTTCGGTCAGTCCATCAGTCTCCCCAAGTGTCTCACCTTCCGAGAGCCCATCCATTTCACCTTCCCAAAGCCCCTCCGCTTCCGCATCCCCTTCCGAGAGCCCTTCCGCAAGTCCCAGTCAGTCGCCATCAACCTCGGCTTCTCCATCTGAAAGTCCATCCGTCAGCCCTTCCGTATCTCCGTCTGTTTCTCCATCACAAAGTCCGAGTGCCTCGGCATCTCCATCTGTGTCTCCTTCAGCCAGTCCTTCCCAAAGCCCAAGCGCATCTGTATCACCTTCGTTATCACCTTCCATCTCTTCCTCTATTTCTCCTAGCATCTCACCGTCTCAAAGTCCCTCGGCCTCGGCTTCACCGAGCGTATCTCCGTCATCTTCTCCATCTCAATCACCATCAGCGTCTGCTTCTCCGAGTGAAAGTCCATCATCTTCTCCATCTCAATCTCCGAGCGCTTCGGTCTCTCCATCAGAGAGTCCTTCGGTTTCGCCGTCAGTCTCCCCAAGCGTCTCACCATCCCAAAGCCCCTCCGCCTCCGCTTCGCCTTCCGTCAGCCCTTCTGCAAGTCCCTCGCAATCACCATCAGCTTCCGTGTCACCATCTGAAAGTCCCAGCGTTTCCCCAAGCGCCAGTCCTTCCGTATCACCGAGCCAGTCGCCATCAGCTTCGTCTAGTCCAAGCGTCTCTCCTTCGGCATCACCCAGCCAATCGCCCTCGGCATCTGTTTCGCCATCAGAGAGTCCCTCGGTTTCCCCGAGCATCAGTCCGTCAATATCACCATCCCAATCTCCCTCCGCCTCCGCTTCTCCTTCAGAAAGTCCATCCGTCAGCCCTTCCGTATCTCCTTCCGTTTCTCCCTCACAGTCACCGAGCGCTTCAGCCAGTCCTTCTGTCTCTCCAAGCGTCTCTCCATCACAGAGTCCCTCAGCATCGGCTTCTCCGAGCTCTTCACCTTCAGTCTCTCCATCTGTGTCTCCTTCGGAATCTCCCTCGCAAAGTCCCAGCACTTCCGCCTCTCCATCTGTCTCACCAAGCTCTTCTCCGTCTCAATCTCCATCAGCTTCCGCCTCTCCAAGTATTTCGCCGAGCGTAAGTCCCTCGGTTTCTCCTTCTATCAGTCCTTCCCAAAGTCCCTCCGCCAGCGCCAGTCCTTCAGTTTCTCCATCATCTTCACCTTCGCAATCTCCCTCTGCCTCCGCCAGCCCATCAGAAAGCCCGTCTATTTCTCCCTCTGAGAGTCCATCAGTATCCCCGAGTCAATCTCCGAGCGCCTCCGCTTCACCATCGGAATCTCCGTCAACTTCTCCCTCGCAGTCACCTTCGGCCTCTGCCTCACCATCCGAGAGTCCTTCGGTTTCTCCTTCCGTTTCTCCATCAGAGTCTCCATCTCAAAGTCCATCGGCTTCTGCTAGCCCGTCAGTCTCACCATCCGCTTCACCATCAGAGTCTCCAAGCGCCTCGGCTTCACCGAGCGAAAGCCCGTCCGTTAGTCCGTCCATTTCTCCTTCGGTTTCTCCCTCGCAATCTCCTTCATCCTCGGCCTCTCCCTCCGAGAGTCCTTCCGTTAGTCCATCGCAATCACCATCAGCATCCGCCTCACCATCCGAGAGCCCTTCAGTTTCTCCTTCTGTATCTCCATCAGAGTCTCCTTCCCAAAGCCCAAGCGCTTCTGCTAGCCCGTCAGTCTCACCATCCGCTTCACCATCAGAGTCTCCCTCCGCCTCCGCTTCTCCTTCAGAAAGTCCATCCGTCAGCCCTTCCGTATCTCCTTCCGTTTCTCCATCACAGTCTCCGAGCGCTTCAGCCAGTCCTTCTGAAAGTCCAAGCACTTCACCAAGTCAGTCTCCAAGCGCATCAGCGTCACCAAGTATTTCTCCAAGTGTCTCTCCCTCCGAGAGCCCATCGGTTTCTCCCTCGCAAAGCCCTTCCGCTTCCGCCTCTCCTTCGGAGAGTCCTTCCACTAGTCCCTCTCAATCACCGAGCACTTCAGCGTCACCAAGTATTTCGCCCAGCGTAAGTCCCTCAGTTTCTCCTAGTATCTCTCCATCTCAAAGTCCTTCCGCCTCGGCTTCACCGAGCGAATCTCCATCATCTTCACCATCTCAATCTCCATCAGCTTCCGCCAGCCCATCAGAAAGCCCAAGTGTCTCACCTTCCGAGAGTCCATCAGTATCACCAAGTCAGTCACCAAGTGTCAGCGCTTCTCCATCGGAATCTCCGTCAACTTCTCCATCCGAGAGCCCGAGCGCTTCAGTCAGCCCATCGGTATCACCAAGTATTTCGCCGTCGCAAAGTCCCTCCACCTCGGTTTCTCCTAGCGAATCTCCCTCTGCGTCTCCTTCAGTTTCTCCTTCATCATCACCTAGCGAGTCTCCTAGTGTTTCTCCTTCAGCTAGCCCATCCATGGGTTCTTCGATATCTCCATCAGCTTCTCCATCCACTTCTCCCAGCATTTCTCCTTCCGATAGTCCCTCCCAATCACCATCAGCATCCGCCTCACCAAGCGAATCTCCATCCGCTTCACCGTCTGAGTCGCCGTCAGCGTCTGCCTCTCCGAGTGTCTCGCCATCATCTTCACCGTCGGAAAGTCCTTCAACGAGTCCATCCGAGAGCCCAAGCGCTTCTGTTAGTCCGTCGGTATCTCCAAGTACTTCGCCATCGCAAAGCCCTTCCGCATCTGCTTCTCCAAGTGTCTCGCCAAGCGAAAGTCCCAGTCAATCACCTTCGGCCTCCGCCTCTCCTTCGGAGAGCCCTTCAGTTTCTCCTTCTGTATCTCCATCAGAGTCTCCTTCCCAAAGCCCAAGCGCTTCTGCTAGCCCGTCAGTCTCACCATCCGCTTCACCATCAGAGTCTCCAAGCGCCTCGGCTTCACCGAGCGAAAGCCCGTCCGTTAGTCCGTCCATTTCTCCTTCGGTTTCTCCCTCGCAATCTCCTTCATCCTCGGCCTCTCCCTCCGAGAGTCCTTCCGTTAGTCCATCGCAATCACCATCAGCATCCGCCTCACCAAGCATCTCGCCATCTGTTTCTCCATCCGAGAGTCCATCGGTTTCGCCAAGTCAATCACCCAGCGTCTCAGCTAGTCCGTCGGAATCTCCGTCAACTTCTCCATCTGAGAGCCCGAGTGCATCAGCTTCTCCATCCGAAAGCCCATCCGCTTCACCATCCGAATCTCCATCGGCTTCGATCTCACCATCCGAATCTTCCTCCACCTCATCCTCAGAGAGTGCATCAGTATCACCAAGCCAATCACCAAGTGTCAGCGCTTCTCCGTCAGAATCACCATCCGCTTCTCCATCTGAATCACCGAGCGCTTCGGCTTCGCCAAGCGTCTCTCTTTCCGCTTCGCCGTCAGAATCGCCAAGTACTAGCTTGTCTCAAAGCCCTAGTGTCTCGATTTCGCCTTCAGTTTCTCCATCCGCCTCGCCATCTCCAAGTCCGTTATCATCGGTTTCTCCTTCAGCCAGCCCCTCTACCGCTGTCATTGAAATAAAAACCATTAATGATGTTCCTGAAGCGCAAATAAAAGCAGTAAATGGTATTAGCAAAAGTTCTATCCGCAAAACCAATGGGTTATGGTGGACTACATAATTGCTTGACAGCTCAAAATTGGTTAAAATTAAGAGGTCAAGCAAGAAACCAATTGTTATCAAGATTAAAAGATACACTAGCGCAAAATAAAAGTTAGTGTGCGGATATATGTATCAAAAAATTCTCCATTTTATAAAATACAACAACGCCTTCACCATCATTCTGGCAGTTTTTTTTCTCGGCTTCGGCGTAAGCTTCGCGGCTGATGAGGGTGTACGCAAGAGTGTTTACGCGAGCGAAGATACGGTCATATCGATAGATAACGGCGCGATTGTGAATGCCGACTTGGCCAATTTTAACTTCAATTTGCGCATTGATTCCGTAACCGAAGACGACAAAAATTATTACGCCACTTATTCCTACCAAACATTGCTTCTGGAGGATGGCGTCTGGCAGAACAGGGGAGTATCAAAAGTTTTAAAGGTGAGCAAAGAAGCGCTCGAAGGCCGCGACCTCGGGCTTTATGTCGCCAAAGAATTGGGAGAAAATATAAATTATGAACTGGCTTACTTGCAGAGAGTCCAAAAATTGGAAAGAGAAAAAGGGGAATCCAGAAAAGTGGTAACGACCCAATATTCCGGCCTCATCGGCAAAATGCTTGACCCGAAAGAACAGGTGATAGAGGGTTACAGTCCGGTCATACCGGAACCGGTTAAAGAAACAGCGACAGTCGAATCAAATGCGGCGTCGGTTATCGTGTCTACTCCGTATTACGAGCCGTCTGATGAATCAGAAAATTCCGCTCAAAATACAACCGCTACTCCTTCCTCGGATTCTTTGGGCGGAGCCACTACATCCGAACCGCCTTCGGCTCCGGCCGAAAATCCGCAACCGGCTACCGAGCCCGCTACTACTACACCGGCAACGGAACCTTTGCCTGAACCTGTTTCGACAAGCTCACCGCAAGCAACCCCATTACCCGAACCCGAAGAGATGATAGATGAAGAATTAGTCCAGGAAGTGGTAGAGGAGCTTTTAAATGCGCCGGCATCGGCAGAAGACACAACGCCTCCTGTCGTTGAAACCGCTCCCGCTCCGGAACCAACACCTTAAATGAAAAATTTTGCGTACCTTTTGTTATTTTTACTGATCAGTTTTCATTCTGATGCCGTTTTTGCGCAGGAGTTCACTTCTACCAATTTCAAGTCGGTGGACCCGGTAATTGTGCCGGCCGAATATTCAACTTCGGCCACTTTCCGTCTTTGGAGCACCATTTCCGAGGTGGCGATAGGCACCAGCACTTCCGCTACGTTTGGCGTTAATGCCGGGTCATTATTTTTCCCCTTCGCTTCAACTCCTGCGGTATCGGCGACAGCCGGCAGCGGACAGGTGGCGCTTTCCTGGACCGCCTCTACCGGCTTTTTGGGTTGGACCGCTTCAGGGTTTAATGTCGGGCAGTCAACCGCTTCCGGAGGCCCTTATTCTTATTCGGCTGTCGGCAGTGTTACTTCTTCCGACAGGACCGGGTTGTCCAACGGCACTCGTTATTATTTTGTGGTCATAGCTACCGATGCTTTTGGAAATCCGATCGCCACTTCCACTGAAGTTTCGGCCACTCCGGCCGCTAGTGGTGGTGGAGGGGGCGGTGGTGGCGGCGGCGGAGGGGCAGGGGGCGGAAGTTCTCAAATCACCGGCGCCATCTTTACCGGCCGGGCCTATCCGGGCAGTACCGTCACTCTTTTGCGGGATGCAACCGTAGTGGCGACGTCCAAAATCAAAGAGGATGCCAGATTTTCAATCAGTGTTTTGGATCTAACCGGAGGCACTTATCTTTTCAGCGTCTATGCCGAAGATACAAACGGCAACCAATCTTCCACTATTACCGTACCGGTCTCGATAACATCCGGAGTGACTGCCACCGTATCGGGAATATTTCTGGCTCCCACGATTGATGTGGACAAGCTCGAAGTCAAAAAAGGCAGTCCGATCAGAATCTTCGGCCAATCGGCTCCGGACAGCACTATCACCATATCGGTTAATTCGGAAGAGGAATTGTTTTTTCAGACGCCGTCCGATGAAAACGGCGTTTATTCCTTCAGTTTCCTGACTGCTCCTTTGGAAATGGGCGGCCACACCACCCGTTCCAATGCTTCCAAATCGGGCGAAATAAGCCGAACCAGCAAAACCATCTCTTTCAATGTCGGCCTTAAAGATGTTTTGAAAACCAAAACCGCCGTGGCGGCCAAAAAATGCGGCGCCAAAGGAGATTTAAACTGCGATAATAAAATCAATCTGGTGGACTTCTCCATCAATGCTTACTGGTATAAAAAGAGCGGCTTTCCGCCGGCTTATGATCTGAATGCGGACGGCAAGATCAATCTGATTGATTTCAGCATCATGGCGGCTAATTGGACAGGCTAGCTGCTTCGCAGAATTTTCAATTTATAATTTTCAATTTTCAAAAAATTTTAATGAACAAATTCTCAAATAGAAATAGCTTCTCTGTAATTTTCCTGTTTTTATCTTTATTTGCAAGCACGGCCTTTGCGGCAGAGCTTAGTTTAAAAAACACGGTTTCAGAAGTCCATTTGAACAGCGATTTTGCGGTTGAGGTCTCTCTAAATTCCCCGAATGAGGCGGTCAACGCTTTTGAAGGTTCAATCAATTTGCCGTCAAATCTGAAACTCAAAGAAATTCGTTTTGCCGGGTCAATGGTGCCGCTCTGGATCGTCAAGCCGGCAGAAAAAGAAACCGGCACTGTGATTTTTGCCGGACTTTTACCGGGCGGCTACCAAGGCCTTATAAATGTTTTTACTTTGATGCTTGAGCCGGTTAAAGAAGGGGACGCCGGTATGGCGTTTGGTTCCGATACTACAGTCTACAAAAATGACGGCGAGGGCGGGTCGGCCGATCTGACTCTCCATGATCTCTCTTTCCCGATACTTGCTGCGGCCGGGCCGGAAAATAATATACCGCCCGAAGAAGACACTGTCCCGCCGGAACCGTTCACTCCGGTTATTACCGAGGGCGGACCTTTTGGCTACGCAGGCAAAGTTCTTATCTTTAACACCCAAGACAAAGACTCCGGTGTTTCGCGATATGAAATCGGTTACTCAAATTTGCCGGACAGGAACGGCAAAAATATTTCATGGCAAGCGGCCGAGAGTCCGTTTTTCCTGCCTCCCCAAAATTTCAAGCTGTTCTTGTATGTCAAAGCGATTGACGGGAAGGGTAATGAGCGCGTAGCGACCGTGAGAGCAGGGAGTTATACACTCTTATTCGCGTATTCACTCGCACTATCGGTTATAATTATAATGGCGTACCGGGTTCGCTTGCTGATCAAAAAACGCCGTCATAATAATGAATAGAGTTACCCGCTCGAGTTTTTTGCTACTTCTGTTTTTTATATTTACTCCGTCGGCCGAGGCGGCTCTCCTTTATATTAGTCCGGCAGATGGCACCTATACCCAGGGCGACAAAATCAACATACAAATCTACGCTTCCAGCCAGGTTTCTTTGAATGCGGTGTCCGGCACAATCTCTTTTTCCACCAAACTGTTTACAGTGGAATCCATTTCCAAAAGCGGCTCCATCATGAGTTTCTGGGCTGAAGAGCCTTCATTCTCAAATTCCAAAGGTTCCATCAGTTTTGAAGGAGTTTCGCCGGGGCAAGGCTATGAAGGTTCTCGGGGCAAAGTGCTCTCTATCACCCTGCGGGCTCTCCGGCCCGGAAAAGGCGAGCTTACTTTTACCGGCGGCTCAATATTGGCGAACGACGGAATGGGCACCAATATCCTGGCTTCTTTCGGCGATGCCGAATTCACCATCAGAGCTCCCGCGCCGCTACCTGCCGTTTCTACCTCGACGCCCGAAGCGGAAATCATTGTTGAAACTGGTCCGCCGGAACCGCCGATAATAGAAAAGTATAAAAGCGAGATCACTCCATCCGAATTTTTCAGGGTTGAAGGAAGCACCATATATCCGGATGTTGAGATAATATTCCAGATAGAGCCGGAACGGGGAGAGGTGATTCATGAGAGCACTCAGGCATTTTCTTCCGGCAAATTTATCTTTACTTTGAGCCGGCCGCTCCAAAGCGGGGTCTATAAAGTGTCGGCTGTTATCAAAAACGAGAAAGGGGTGAAAAGCGATCCGTCCAAAACCATCGTAGTTTCGGTCAAACCGCCTCCATGGGTCACTTGGGGCAATGAAATAATTCAAATACTCTCAATCGCGGTGCCGCTCCTCGCCCTCTGTGTCCTGATTTTTGTGTTCATACGCCGGCAGCTCAGAAAGGCCGCTCGTCCAAAAAGGGCGTTTGAAAAAATCGCCAGCTACGTCGACGGGGACACCCGCAAGACTTTTAATTTGTTCAGAGATTATATCGGGGTCAAAATCCGGCTTATTGAAAAAATCAAAGGCCCCGGCGCCATTACGAGTAAAAAGGAAAAAATGCTTGAAAATCTGGAGAAAAATCTTTCCGAAACCGAGGCGTTTCTGGCCAAAGAGATTGAAGATATTGACGAGAAGTAAAAATGTCTGGTATACGGCGCTATGCACACCCACTCGGCTTCCCGGGTGTGGTATGTTAAGGGATGAAAAAGAAAAACCATAAATACATTTTCGTAGTCGGAGGCGTGATGTCGGGAGTCGGCAAAGGCATCGCCTCCTCATCCATCGGCAAGATTCTCCAGAGCAAAGGCTTCCGGGTCAACCCCATCAAGGTTGATCCTTATTTGAACGTGGATGCCGGCAACATGAACCCGACAGAGCATGGCGAGGTGTTTGTCTTGGACTCGGGGCTGGAAACCGACCAGGATTTGGGCAATTATGAGCGCTTTTTGGATATGAGCCTTTCCGACGACGATTATATGACTTCGGGCATGATTTATAACCATGTCATCGCGAAAGAAAGAAGCTTGGGCTACCGGGGCAAATGCGTGGAAGCGATACCGCATATCACCGAAGAAATCATCCGGCGCTGGAAAAAGGCCGCCGACCTGCATGAGTCGGACGTCTCACTGATTGAAATAGGCGGGACTATCGGCGACTACCAGAACATTCTTTTTATAGAAGCGGCTAGGACTTTGAAAATAAAATATCCGCAAGATGTCGGCTTCGTGATGGTCTCGTATCTGCCGGTACCGGGGTCGCTCGGGGAAATGAAAACCCGGCCGACCCAAAACGCTGTCCGCCAGCTCAACTCTTACGGGGTCCAGCCGGACATCATCATTGCTCGCGGTATCCAGCCGCTTGACCATAAGCGCAAAGAAAAAATCGCAATGGCCTGCGCGTTGCCTGTAGAAAACATCATTTCCGCGCCGGACATCAAGAGTATTTACGATGTGCCGCTTAATTTTGAAAAAGATAAGCTTGGTACCGTTATTATGAAAACCCTGCATATGCGCACCAAGTCGCACAATGGTGAATTGCACGATTGGAAAAAGTTTGTTGATAAATCCAAAAAGGCGAAAATAGAATTGAATATTGCGATAGTGGGCAAATATTTTGATACGGGCGATTTCGTGCTCTCGGATGCCTACGTCTCGGTCATAGAAGCCATTAAATTTTCATCATATTGGGCGGGGGCCGTGCCGAAGCTGACCTGGATAAACTCCAAAGAATACGAAACAGTGGAGCGCAAAGTGTCAGAACTTTCAAAGTATGACGGTATTATTGTGCCGGGCGGTTTTGGCGAGTCGGGCATTGAAGGGGTAATAATGGCCATAGAATATGTGCGCAAAAATAAGATTCCTTACCTCGGACTTTGCTACGGTATGCAGCTTGCGGTCATTGAATTTGCCCGTAATGTCATCGGCTGGAAGGACGCTCATACGGCCGAAATAAATCCGGATTCAACACATCTGGTCATAGACATCATGCCCGAGCAGAAAAAACTTTTGGCGGAAAATAAATACGGCGCCACCATGCGCCTCGGCGCTTACCCGGCAGTGCTCAAAGAGGGGACTCATGCCTACAAAGCATATGAGACCGAAAATATTTCCGAGCGCCACCGCCATCGCTACGAAGTCAACCCGGAATTTATCGCCGAATTAGAAAAAGCGGGGATGGTGTTCTCTGGCACTTCGCCAGATGGCCGGCTGATGGAAATCGTCGAACTGCCAAAAAATATTCACCCGTTTCTGCTCGGCACCCAATTCCATCCTGAGCTCAAGGCTCGTCCGCTCCACCCGCATCCGCTTTTCTCGGCTTTCGTGGACGCTTGCATCAAAAACAAAGGGAAGTAACCGTTGGCTGGTTTCCTTTTTATATTCATGCTATATTCATAGTTGAATTGCATGGTCTGTTTGCGCAGCTGTCGGCTGACGTCAAACAGCAAGGCGCCTTAACTCACATCCTTCTCCGTGGGTGGCGCCTTTTTCTTTTGTGTTGCAATGACGACGTTCATGATTTGGTCGCCTTACGCTTCCCTGTTTTTCGCCCCCCGATCCTCTTGTCCAAAAATTTGATCGCTTCGGTGGCCGTAGGGAACGGGCCGTAATGAGGGCCACGGGCTGCTTCCTTGAGCCTGGCATCGATATAGCGGCGCTCCGCCGGTGTGTACTCATCGTCCGCATTTGGAAACTTGGAACGATCGATGACGAGAGTGGGGCTGAGCACTATCTTGCCGCGCTCGAGAGAAGCCTCAAGCCTGTCGCCTTCACCGACGCCGATAGCCGCTCGGAGCTCACTTGGCAGAGTCATCTGGCCTTTGCGCTGGATTTTAACGAGAGTCATGTGATTTAAATTAAAGCTTATAAAGACAGGAAGTCAGGAAACCCGACATCCTGTCCTAGAGTATAGCAAATGCGGAAATGCTGTCAAGCCCGAATTGGGCGGAAGCGCTGCTAGCTCACCCTCCATTGTTTTATTTTTTTGAATATGGTAGCTTTTTAGCAGGTTGCAATCGTGATCCGCTGAATGTGCGGGCCGCTCTTCCGGGGGGTCGTG
>CAYQIR010000007.1:0-23745 GCA_964417625.1 uncultured Candidatus Saccharibacteria bacterium | reverse complement strand
TATCGTTGAATATTGCGATATTCGTTTTCATAACAAGGGCTCCAAAAGAGCCCTTGTTAGTTTATATGAAAAGAAGGAGAAAATGGAGTTTCGTAATTCAGGGTAAAGTAAGGGGGACTAAGGAGGTTATTTATGTTAATATGGGCCTATTATGTCGTTTTTGAACAAGATATTCGGGGATGGAAGCAAAAGGTACATAAAGGAAATATCACCTTTAGTGTTAAAAATAAATGATTTTGAGTCGATTTTAACTTCTTTATCTCCGGAAGAATTAAAAAACAAAACCACAGCATTTAAAGAGAGATTGCAAAAGCAGGAAACGCTGGAAGATATTTTACCCGAAGCATTTGCCTGTGTCCGCGAAGCAGCCAAGCGCACTTTAGGTCAAAGACATTTTGACGTCCAGCTTTTGGGCGGCATCGCTATGCACCGCGGCGGCATTGTGGAAATGCGCACCGGAGAAGGTAAAACTCTGGTAGCCACTCTGCCGGCTTACCTCAATGCTCTTACCGGAGAAGGAGTGCATATCGTGACAGTCAACGACTATCTGTCGAGGCGCGATGCTTCCTGGATGGGCCAGATTTATGATGCACTCGGGTTAAAAGTGGCGGTGATTGCCCACGAATCTTCATTTATATATGATCCGGCTCACACCGAAAAAGATAAAGAGCGGGACGAGGAAGGGTCCTTCCGCGTAGTTCATGAATTTTTAAAGCCGTGCTCTAGGGTGGAAGCTTATGAAGCGGATATCACTTATGGCACCAATAGCGAATTCGGTTTTGATTATCTGCGCGACAATCTTGAATATTCTTATGAAAAGGTCAGGCAAAAACGGCCCGCCCGAATGGCTAACGCAGTTCAGTCGGGCGGGCATCATTTTGCCATTGTAGACGAAATTGATTCCATTTTGATTGATGAGGCTCGCACGCCGCTCATTATTTCGGCCCCGGCGGCCGAGTCGGATTTGTTGTATAAAAAATTTGCCGACGTGTCTTTTAAATTGAAGGAGAATGATCATTATACGGTGGACGAAAAGATGCACGCGGTTCTTTTGACTGACGATGGTATTAACCGCGTTGAAGAAATATTGGGATTGCAGAATATTTATGCCGAAGGCGGTATTAAACAGGTGCACCATTTGGAGACAGCGGTCAAAGCTAAGGCGCTCTACCATAAAGATAAGGATTATGTGGTGAAAGACGGCGAGGTGGTTATTGTCGACCCCTATACCGGCCGGTTGCAGCCAGGGAGGCGCTGGTCGGAAGGCCTGCATCAGGCGATTGAAGCCAAAGAAGGTGTTTCTATTCAAAAAGAATCAAGAACTTTTGCTTCCATCACCTATCAAAACTATTTCCGGATGTACAAAAAACTTTCCGGCATGACCGGTACGGCCATCACTTCGTCCGAAGAATTTTATAAAGTCTACGGCCTCAATACCATAGAGGTCCCGACTAACAAGGCTTCTCAAAGGGCGGACGGAGACGATCTTATTTTTCAGACTGAAAATGGTAAGCTCATGGCTATAGCTAAAAAAGTCAAAGAACTCCAGACCAAGGGCCAGCCGGTGCTTATAGGTACGATTTCTATCGAAAAGAATGAGTTGCTCGGAGAATACTTGAAACGGGCTGGGGTCAAGTTTGAAATGTTGAATGCCAAAAATCATGAGCGGGAAGGAGAAATAATAGCTCAGGCCGGACGGGAAGGGGTGGTAACGGTCGCTACCAACATGGCGGGTCGCGGGGTTGACATTAAACTCGGCGGATCGCCTTTGATAGAAGAGGCATACGAAAAAGTGAAGAGTTTAGGTGGCCTGTTTGTCTTGGGTACCGAACGGCATGACGCCCGGCGCATTGACAATCAGCTCAGAGGCCGCTCCGGTCGCCAGGGAGATCCCGGTGAGACCCAATTTTTTGTTTCAATGGAAGACCACATTATGAGAGTTTTTGCCGCCGATACCGTCAAAAATATGATGGGCCGGCTCGGCATACCTGAGGATGAGGCGATACAGAACAAGCTCATTACCCGCTCGCTTGAGAGCGCCCAAGAAAAAATAGAAGGCTTCAATTTTGATGCTCGCAAGCACGTTTTGGAATATGACGACGTCTTGAATTTCCAGCGTAAAACTTTTTATGAGCGCCGCCGCAGTATTTTGGAAGGAAATCAGGAAACGATGCTCGGCTACCTTGGAAAAGTGTCCCAAAACGCTTTGCTTGAAATAAAAGAAGCGATAACCAGAAAAATGGAGGGGGACAAGGAGAATTTCTTAAAATCTTTCCGCGAACTTTGTCTGCAAACTTTTGATATGTTTTGGGTAGAGCACTTGGAAGTGATGGATTATTTGCGCGGTTCGGTCAATTTGAGGGCCTACGGCCAGCGCGACCCGCTCGTTGAATACAAAAAGGAAGGCCTCAGATTATTTAAGGAAATGGAAGAAGCAATCGAAAATGCGATCTTGGGGACTATGACAAAAATAGACGAATCAGCTGTCAATTTGTCGGCCCAGCGGGAAATGTCAGCCGTCGCTGAAGCTATGGCCGATGCAAAAAACCAGGCGCTCAAAATCACCGGAGATAACTCACCCTCCGCCTTCGCTAAAGCTTCGGACGGACAAGCAGCCCATAGAAACATTGGTAGGAATGATCCCTGCTGGTGCGGTTCGGGTTTGAAGTTCAAAAAATGTCATGGGAAAAATCAGTAAAAGATCGATAGAATTGCTACACCATTTCCAGTGCATGTTTTGCAAAAAATGGTGAACAATAGGGGATGCTCCACCAAACAGAGAAAAATTCTTCTGTCCGTGGTGCGGTAAAGACAGCTTGTACAAAATTTCACGGCCCCGACTTCGCTACCAACTTCGCCAAGGCTACGCTGGTCAAAGAAGGCTACGAACGGGCAAGCGCGAAAAAGTGTATAACACAGATTATTGAAAAAATAAAGTGTCAAAGACCGTCTTTGACACTTTGAGTATGGTGTAATTTGAAAGCTTTCTTTTTATCTAAATTCAGATTAGTATTGGCGTTAGGAGGTTATCGTGGGTTGTTTTATACTCATTCCAAAATTCGATTTCCATTTTGCCGATGAAAATGGCGAGTGTCTTTTGCATCAAGCGCATGGCGGGTACCACTTGAATAAACTGAGAAACGGCAGATATGTCTCTTGGGGAGGCAATGGTTGTGACGAAAGTTGCGAATGGTGCGGCGAATGTTTCAACTAGAAGAGCGATTTTGATCATTGATAAAATAAAAAGCTTTGGCAATGCAAACGCCAATGCGGAAATGAATATTTTGCAAAATTCTTTGGATGATTTTATTTTAGAAAATAGCCGGTCATTAATAAGTAAAAATCAAATATCCGCTTATTTCAATCCTTTTGCTTTGAGAGTAGTGAACAGTCTTTGACTGATGGGTGTGATATAATTTTTGCATGGCGCGCTCAATGGTTCTGGGAAATGGCAAAACTTTAGTCTGTTTGGATAAATTCGGACAGGTGAGAGATTTGTACTTTCCTTATGTCGGACAGGAAAATCATATCGGACCCAATCAAATGCATAAGATCGGGGTATTTGCCGACGGTAAAATACATTGGGTAGACAACGGCGATTGGCAGGTGGACATAGGTTTTGAAAGGAGCTCCATGGTTTCCAACGTCAGAGCGGTCAACAATAAGGCTAAGCTGACGATTCAGACCAAAGACATCATCTATAACGAGACCAACATTTTTTTGCGCAAAATCACTTTGACCAACAATGACGGAAGAGCGCGCAACTTAAAAATATTTTTGAACCAGCAGTTTAAAATAGGCGACACCAACCATGCCGATACCGCGTATTTCAGCAGCACTATCGAATCCATCATCCACTACAAAGGCCGTAGGGTCTTTTTGGTCGGTGGCGTTTGTGATGACAAGCCTTTTGACGACTATAGTATCGGATTTTGCGGGATCGAAGGCAAAGAAGGAACATGGAAAGATGCGGAAGACGGCAGTTTATCCAAAAATCCGATTGAACACGGAGTGGTGGACTCTATAATTGGCTGGAACCGCGATATCCCGGCTGGCGGCTCGATCACTTTGTACTATTGGATAACGGTGGCAGAGACATATAAAGATGTTTGTGAATTGCTTGAGTATATTTTTACAAAAACTCCAGAGCACTTGCTTGAATCCACACGCGATTTTTGGCAAGCCTGGGTCAACCAGATTCCGCTATCGATCTCCGGCCTGTCGGAGAAAGCTCAAAACCTGTTTTACGATTCGCTCTTGGTGATGCGGGCCCATTCGGACGACCGGGGCGGCATTTTGGCCTCGGCTGATTCCGGCAACGTTCAATACGGAGGCGATACTTACGGCTACATCTGGCCCCGAGACGCTTGTTTTACCGCCTGGAGCTTTGACTTAGCTGGTTTTTATGACGTTTCCAAGCGGTTTTAGGCTTTTGCCAACGATGTCTTTACTGAAGAGGGCTACGTGTTGCACAAGTATCAGCCCGACCATTCGCTGGGGAGCTCCTGGCACCCTTGGGTCAAGGATGGCAAGAGGCAGCTCGCTATCCAGGAGGACGAAACCGCGATTTTGATAGTCGGTCTCTGGGAGCACTATATAAGAGCGAGAGATTTGGAATTTATAGAAAGCATTTACAACAGCTTCATAAAAAAGGGGGCTGACTTCATGATTCGCTACCGGAATTTGCACACCGCTCTGCCTCTGTCAAGCTACGATTTGTGGGAAGAAAAGTATTCCGTCTCGGCTTATACTGCCTCGGTGGTTTATGGCGGATTAAATGCGGCTGGCCATTTTGCCAAAACTTTAGGCAAAGAAGATGATGCCAAACTGTTTTATTCGGAGGCGGACTCTTTGCGCAAAGCCATCATGTCCCTGCTTTGGGACGAGGGAGGAAAGTATTTTTTCCGCCTTATAGGCGAGGCTTTGGAAAAAGATACCAATCTGGATGCAAGCAGTTTTTACGGCCCGTTCCGTTTCGGGGTCATTTCTCCCGATGATCCAAGAATGAGAGAAGCTTTTAATATACTAAAATCCAGGTTGGGCAGGGGCATCGCTGTTGGCGGTTTTGCCCGATATGAAAATGACGCCTATGCTCATGTGCCCGGCGATTCGGCCGGCAACCCCTGGTTTGTGGTTTCGCTCTGGCTGACTCAATACAAAATAGCAGTAGCCACCTCGGTCCAAGAACTGGAAGAGGTACTAACAGATATTGAGTGGGTTGCCAAATTTGCACAGTCCGGCATGCTTTCAGAACAGCTCAATCCTTACACCGGTGAAGGTATTTCTGCCACACCTCTCACCTGGAGCCATGCTGAGTTTGTCAGGACGGTCATTGAATACGACAAAAAAAGAAGGCAATTTTAGTAAAGCTACTGAACTTTCGCTTTGCAAATTCTCCAAAATTAGCTTATATTTTCTATAAATATGACGCAAGAAAATATAAAGCTCAAACTTACCATAGGCTTGGAAATTCATGCAGAACTAAAGACCAAAACCAAGATGTTTTGCGCCTGCAAGAACGACACGGATGAAAAAAGGCCAAATGTAAATATTTGCCCGATTTGTATGGGCCACCCCGGCACTTTGCCTGTAATAAATAAAGAGGCGGTAAAGAGCATCCTGAAAATAGGGGTGGCGGTAGAAGGCACGTTGGCTAAGGCGTCTGAATTTGATCGTAAAAACTATTTTTATCCTGATATTCCAAAGGGTTACCAGATCAGCCAGTACAAGTATCCTTTGGTTTCAGGTGGGATATTGGATGGTGTGGCCTTAACCAGAGTTCACTTGGAAGAGGATACAGCCAAATCTTCTCATGACACCGGCGATTATAGCTTGGTGGATTTCAACCGAGCCGGGGTGCCTTTGATGGAATTAGTGACCGAACCGGTCATCCACTCTTCAGCTGAAGCGGTCAAATTTGGGCAGGAATTACAAAAGCTGCTTCAATATATAGGGGTAGCTGATGCCAATATGGAAAAAGGGGAAATGAGACTTGAGGCCAACGTTTCTGTCAGTAAAACCGATAAATTTGGCACTAAAGTGGAAATTAAAAATATCAACTCTTTTCGCTCGGCTGAACGGGCAATTGAGTATGAAATCAAAAGGCAGACTGAACTCCTGAAAAGCGGTGAAAAGGTGATTCAGGAAACCAGAGGTTGGAGTGACGATAAACAGATAACTTTTTCTCAGCGTTCCAAAGAGGATCCCCACGACTATAGATATTTCCCTGAGCCGGATTTACCGAAGCTCGCCATATCGGAGATTCCCGAGTTTGGGATAGAAGAGCTAAAAAAAGAGCTACCGGAACTGCCTTCCCAAAAGAGAGAGCGGCTTAAAAGAGTTTTTGGCCTCAAAGATGAAGACGTGGAATTTTATATAAATTACCCGAAAGTTTCAGATTTTTTTGAAAAAGTGGTAGCTCAAATAAAAGAAGCTAAAACTGAAACAATTCAAACTGCTTCAAATTATATTACGACCGACCTGGTAAGCCTGTCCAAGGCGGCAGGGCAGGAGGACGTTTTTGGCCGGCTGACCCCGGCTACATTTGCCGAACTGATGCTGATGGTAAACAGCGGGCAGGTTTCTTCAAGGGGAGCCAAGGATACTCTAAAAATAGTTTTTGAATCAGGTGGCGAACCTTCAAAGATTGCCGCTGAAAAAGGTTTAGTACAAAAAAGCGATACTGCAGAACTAAAAACAATAGTCCAAAAAGTTATTGCCAATAACTCAAATGTTGCCATTGAATATAAAAATGGCAAAGCCTCAGCTCTCCAATTTCTTATCGGACAAGGCATGAAAGCCACCAAAGGGTCCGCCAATCCTCAGGTTTTGAAGGAAGTTTTTGAGGAACTTTTGTCTTAAACAACGTTTAAATCAAAGGGTCTTTGGCGGTACTTTCGGTTACAAAGTCTTTATACTGGGTTTGGTTTTTAAACTGCTTCAGGATTATGTCCGAGGAAATCAAATCTCCCCACCGGTTTAGACCTATAAAATCCTGATAACTGGACCATGGATATTTTTCATATCTATCCGCCCATTCTGTAATTTCTTTCGGATTTTTATGTATGTAAGCTGACAAGTGAAGAAGTTGGCTATTTTTGTTTATATGAACAGCATTAAACGGTCCCTCGAAGACATGTCCGGTTTTATTGTATTTGGCATTGAAATATTTTCCGTAAGCGGTGAGTACGCGGTGCATATAAACCGACAAAACCAGGTCTTCCAGATTTTTAATCAGCATATGAAAATGGTTGGGCATCAAGGCGAAGGAGACCAGTTCAACATTTCTTTTTTTAACCAGTTTTTCGAGCGTGTCTTCTTTGATTCTAAAAGAACCATGCTTAATGAAGCTCTGAGTGTACCAACCTATATTATAGAGTTTGGTAGGGGACTGGAAGTGGGTCATTAAAAATATGAATCTCGTATAGTCACTGTCGTCTAAAAATATTTTTCCTTTGTTGGTACCTCTACCGTACACATGGAAGTATTCGTTCTCGGCAAAATTTTCGTACCTCATAGATTCTTTAATTATATCCGAAGAAAGAAAGAGCAGCTTTCTGAATGTGGATAACTACTAAACGCTCAGCGTCTAATATTAGACGCTGAGCGTTTAGTATAGGTTTTAGTTTAAGATTATTGTATAATTTGGGACGAAGCAAGCTGGTCTGTTGAAAAATCTGAACAGACGTTGCATTATTTTAGCACTTTTTTATGATAATTTTTGCCGGATTCAACGGTAAACTGGCAAAAAAGCAGCAGGCCGGGTCCGGACTTTGGAGCGGAAAAAATTTATCCGGCAAGGCAGGGCCCAAAAAGGTGATTGATTTTTGGTTCCGTACAGACTTGACCAATTTTTAGACTCTTTTGGAATCCGGATTACTGACAAATCTACAAATTATAAGCTATTTTATGTGAATGATTATTTAGTGGAGAGTAAATTGAAAAAAGCAAAATGTTAGGATACTTTTTGTGGCAACACCTATTGGAAATTATTATTTAAGAATATTGGTCCCTGACATTTTTCGTCTGAGGTTGTTGGGGTTGTTGTGAAAAAGTTTGGTGTCGTTCATTCAATAAGTGTTTTTTGCTTGCGCGTTTTATTATTTGATTTGTTAGACAAAAAAGCGATAGGGCAATCAGGATTCTGTTTATTTATAATGCTCAGATAAATATTCATTTTTAAAATAATATTTTACGTTAAACGTTTTTCGTTCTCTTTATTCTGTTTCTTCCAGGTGGCGGACAGCAAGTTTTCTCACGGCGTCCTTTTTTTGTTTGGCAATGAATTTATTGTTCTCAATCATTTCTATGACTTTGTCAATATCCTCAGTTCTATAGACCCTGTAGTTATTAAAAGGGTGGCGATGGGCCTCTAGCTTGCCGGACTTGTCCCAATTCCGCAGGGTGATCTTGGATACGCCCAGGATCTTTGAAGCATCTTTAATTGTTATATATTTATTCATTTTAGTTATTAAATATTGCAGGAACTAATAAAGATTAAACATTACTAAACCTTTATAAACATTATAACATCAGTAGTAAGAATTATAAAAGTTTATTAATGTGGATAACTATTAAAATTCTACGAAAGAGTTTTTAATTTACAATTTAAAATTTTTAAAACAAACAATTCTATTGCCATATTAGCACGTTTCTAACAATACTCGATATTTGAAAATTTTTGTAGTGCTTGATGGCCAAAAATTGTTGTAAATTGATAATTAAAAATTGAAAATTTTCACTGGTTTTTTGATAAAAAATTAGTGATTTATCCCCAATATTTTTTTAATCTCGTCTTGCCGAGATAGTATAATATATCCAATGGATAAGCCACTAATTCTCGACGGTAAATAATATATCTCGGCAAGAAACGCCGGAGAGTTGGCGGGGTACACAAGTGATTACATTGGTCAACTTTGCCGAGCAAAAAAAATTGACGCAAAGGTTGTTGGCCGGGGTTGGTACGTATCTGAAAAAGATTTGGTTGAGCATAAAAATTCTCATCACCAAAGCCTTAGAGATCAAAAAAATAGATTTTCTTCAAAAAAATTAAAATTTAAAAAACTTCAGTTTCAGAAAGCTGAGGATACGGAGACGCCTCTTATTCACCGAATACTTGTAAAGCCCAAGAAAACCTTAAAAGATCATAAGCTTATAACTGAATGGGAAAACAGGAAAAATTTAGAAAAATCTCGGATAGCCGAGCTGGGAAGCAAAAGCATATTGTATATCAAGGATGATAGGGAACTGTTCCCAAATCTTAACAAAAAAATTGATCCAAAATCCATCGAATTTGTTGCTCTGGAAACGATTGAAAGATCAGTCAAGAAACCCAGGCAAATATCTGTATTTGAAAAGTTTGCCGTGAGTGCCTCGCTGGCTTCTATTGCTATTTTGCTGATAGGCGCACTTTTCTTTGAAAATAGTAATATTTCACTGATCAAGCCTCTGCGTATTACGAAAAAGACAGGACAGGAACTTTCCCTCTTGTATAGCCCGTATTTAAAAACAGTAGCAGCGGGTTATAAAGAATTTGAAAAAAATATTTCGCATTTGAATTCTCAAGGCAACCAGCTTGCTTCTTCGGTATTATCTGTAGAGAGTTGGCGCTATGCGGCTAACTGGTTCAAGGATATCGGATACAGAATAATAAAGCCATGGCTTTTGCAAGACGAACAAGTTTTTGTTGATGGGTCCTTGTTTTTGCCGGACACTTCTTCAAAAAATATTTCCTCGGTGACTCCGGTTGCCGGAGATAACCCCCCTAGCCCCCCTTACATTAAGGGGGGAACCGGACCCGGTCCCGACTCCGCTCCCGCTACATCGGGCAAGCAGGCGCTCGCGGTGAATATTACCGGAGTGGCCAAAGATTATGTTGATTTTAAAATCGCTGAATTAAAAAATTGGTTTTTAATTTCCCCATTGGCGCCGAATGTGAACCGTTATTATGTCACCAAACAAAATGATGTTATTGTGAGCAGGTCTAGTGGCTCGGTAACAAATGTTACCAACACTACCACTGGAGTTTCGACAGTGGCGGAACTCACCGATGTGACTCTGGCCTCGGTGGCTTACGGAGATTTGTTGATGTATAACGGTACGGATTGGGTCAATACTGCCACTTCTTCTTTGGGTATAACTGGCACTGGAGCTTCTTTTGGCCAGAGTTGGGAAATTAATTCTTTTGGCGCTTTGGCCCCGACCACCACGCTTGGTATTTTGGTTAACGCTTCTTCAACGATTGGCAACGGCACTCAAACCAGCGGCCTGACTATTTCCGGCGGAGCGACCACAACCGGCAACGCTTACTTTGCCGGCAAGATCGGCATCAGCACCACATCTCCTTTTGCCCAACTCTCGGTTAATTCCGAAGCCGGTTATTCCGCTTTTGTGGTCGGTTCTTCCACTGCTACCTCTCTCATTGTGGACAAGAATGGGTATGTGGGGATTGGCAGGGCAAACCCTTCCTACACGCTCCACGTTTTGGGTACTGTGAGGCTAGCCGGCGGCACTTATGCCGGATATATAGATGTCGCCAAAAATAGCGGCGATGCGACAACCGCGGTGGGAGTGGATATTTACGGAGGCACTAATAATAGCGGCATAGAAGGAGGTCATCTTCAGGTCGGCGGCGGAGCCAACACTTGGGGGGGAGGAATTTCAAAGCTGTTAGGCGGTGATGCGGCGGGTAGCAGTCCGGGCGGAAACGTGGAAATCCAAGGTGGCAATAGCGCCAGCGGAGTGGATGGCAACGTCTTGCTGGCTGCCACCATAGGCAAAGTCGGCATCGGTACCACCACTCCATCCTGGCTTCTAAACCCATATTCTTCTACCGCTTCCCAACTCGCTCTCTCTGCCGGGGCCGGACTTTCACAATGGGCTTTCCGCAACGCCGGAGGCAACTTATCTTTTGCCACGACTACCGTGGCCGGCACGGCAACAACCTCAATCTCCGCTCTTGAAATCGCAGGTGATGGTTTTGGAACAACGACAGTAAGGGGATTAAATATCCAGGGCCTTGCCACCTCCACCTCCAACGTAGGCTGGAACATCACGAGTGGCTGCTTCGCAATCGGCGGCACATGTCTATCTGCTTCCGGCCTCGGCGCTCTCACTAGCTACGATGCGTGGACACATCCATCCGCGGGGATTTCCGCTACCACCTCGGCTCTCTCTTTCCCGTATTCCTCATCAACCATATACTCCTCCTTCGCCACCGCTTCTACCACCAACTTAATCATTAACGGCAGTTCATTCAACAATCTTTTGGGTAGCGGACTTTCCAATTCTGGTAATGCTCTCACTGTCTCAGGCCTTACTACTTCCAACCTCGCTTCCGCAAATATTTCTCAGTGGACCAACGACGCTGGTTACGTTTCCTATGCTTGGCCTTTTACTTCAACCGGAACATATGTTTCCACCTCCACTACTTTAGGACTGCTCAATGGTTTTTTCTCCACCGCTTCTTCCACTCTCTCTGGAGATACATATCTCCCATCTCTCTCTCAAGGTTTCGCTTACACTGGCTCTGCCGGCAAAATTAACACCATCGCTTCTTCTTCAGTCAATCTCTCTTGGTTCAACAATGATTCCGGTTTCCTAACTTCTGCTACCGGTTTGACTTCTTACGACGCCTGGACGCATCCAGCGGTAGGATACTCCGCCACTACCTCCAGCTTAGCCATCGGCACCTCTTCCACTTGGGCCAAACTCTCGGTCTCTTCATATTCCGACGGAGCAAACACTGCCCCGCTCTTTGTGGTTGCATCATCAACCGGCACTGGCGCTACTTCAACCACGTTCATTATTGATGCGGTGGGGAATGTGGGCATCGGGACGACGGGGCCTACGAGCAAGTTAGAGGTTGCTGGTGCGGGTAAATTTACTGGGGATGCTAGTTCGGTTGGTGTGTATTTGGGCTCGGGACTGGCAATGCGTAACACGGATTTGACTACAGGTGGAGTTTGGTATTTTGATTCAAATCAAATTGACTTTAGAAATCCTGCCGCCAGTTACGCAAGTGTCATGAAAATAAATAACGGCAACGTCGGGATTGGGAATACGGGACCGACATATAAATTAGATGTGAGCGGAACCTCCAGAGTTACCGGAGAAGCATCGTTTAGTAATCTTGTTAGAGGGACGGCGTCGGGGGCTGGAACTATAGATTTGGATTACGGTGGAACGACAGACACCATTCGTTTAGGCTTCACTGATGCTGCTGGTTTGATCACAATCAAAGACAACGGCAACGTCGGTATCGGCACCACTACCCCTCAGTATCGTCTTACCGTTGCCTCCTCCACCGCTCTCACTGATGGGGCGGGCATTGCCCAATGGGTCACTCGCAACGCCGGAGGCAATCTGTATTTTGCAACGACGACGGTTGATGGAACCGCCACTACCTCCATCTCTGCTCTTGAAATAGCGGGTGATGGATTTGGCACTACGACAATCAGGGGTTTAAACATCTCCGGTCAAGCAACCACTACATCAAATGTTGGCATCAACCTTTCAGCGGGATGTTTTGCGATCGGAGGCACATGTCTCTCAACTGGCGGAGGACTTTCATCGTATGACGCCTGGACTCACCCTAGCTACGGCGGCTCCGCTACCACATCTCTTCTAACTCTTTCAGATGGCTTTCTCGCCACTGCTTCTTCTACCATCGTCGGCAATGCTACCACTACCGGCACCTTTGCCGTCGGCTCGTATCTATCGGTCGGCACCTCATCCCCATTTGCCCAACTCTCGGTTAATTCCGAAGCCGGCTATCCCGCTTTTGTTGTCGGTTCTTCTACTGCTACGTCGCTTATTGTTGACAAGAGCGGGAATGTGGGTATTGGGACTACGAACCCCTGGAGAAAATTAACCGTTAGTGGCGGGGATATGGCTCTTGAAATTGGTAAAACTTATCGTTGGGACACGACAGCTGGCGTTTACGCAGGCGGGATTACTGTGAGGGACGATAATTACAATATGGGCTTCTTTACTCAAGCCGATGGAGGCAACGCAAGGGTCACAATCCAAAATGACGGCAACGTCGGTATCGGCACCACTACCCCTGTTTACAGATTAACTGTCGCCTCATCAACTGCTCTTACTGACGGCGCTGGCATCGCCCAGTGGGTCACTAGAAACGCCGGAGGCAACTTTTATCTATCTACCACCACTGTTGCAGGAACAGCCACTACTTCCATCTCCGCTCTTGAGATCTCCGGCTCTGGCTTCGGCACCACAACCGTCAGAGGTTTAAACATCTCCGGCCAAGCTACCACCACATCAAATGTTGGTATTGACCTCTCCGCCGGATGCTTCGCGATCGGAGGCAACTGTCTCACTAGTGGCACAGGCCTATCTTCTTATGATGCCTGGACTCACCCTGCTGCCGGATACTCGGCTACCACTTCTTCTCTCGCCATCGGCACCACTTCTGCTTGGGCTAAACTCTCCGTCTCCAGCTACTCCGACGGCGCCAACACCGCTCCTCTCTTTGTCGTTGCTTCTTCTACCGGAACTTCCGCTACTACAACTGCGTTCATTATTGATTCGATAGGGAATGTCGGTATAGGAACAGCAAATCCATCATACTTGTTAGATGTCAGTGGCAGCTTTAATGCAGGCGTTGGAACCTTGGCATACTTATCAATCAGTCCGGACCAAGGCGCAACTAGTTATAGCAATACAGGAGGACAGGGCAATCGCCAATCCATGATAACACTTACGCCGGATGTCGGCCTCTTCACTGCTCTGGATTTGACCGAGCATCTTAATGGTGTATATGACAACGGAGACTATATCCCCAATGGCACAGGTTTTATCGGCAAGGCGCTTGTGATTGAGTTTAACGTTGCCTATGTCATAGATGAACTGAAAGTAGTGGGCGAGTTTGCCAATAGCCAAGGCACATGGCAGATGTATGGCAGCCAGAATGGCACCGACTACACCACAGTGGGCAGTACGTTTGCAATCACTGTAAATAGCGGAGCCGCTTTTACAAATACCACGCCCTATCGTTTCTACAAAATGGTCGGTTCCAGCGGAACAGTGACCCAGACCTGGTGGCACGAACTTGAATTCAAAATTTCTTCCTTGGTCGCGGATACCATTGCCCTGACGAATACCGGTCTGAGCAGTTTTGGAAAAGTAATCACCTCCGGCAACGTAGGGCTGGGCACTACCACCACATCCTGGCTTCTCAACCCGTATTCTTCCACCGCCTCTCAACTCGCTCTATCCGCCGGAGCCGGGCTGAATCAGTGGGCATTCAGAAACGCCGGAGGCAATCTGTATTTTGCAACGACAACTGTTGATGGCACTGCCACCACTTCCATCTCCGCTCTTGAAATCGCTGGTGACGGTTTTGGTACCACTACTGTCCGAGGTTTGAATATTCAGGGTCAAGCCACATCAACATCAAATGTCGGTATCAACCTCTCAGCCGGATGTTTTGCAATCGGAGGCAACTGTGTAGGAGGAGGATCTTTTACCAACACTTTAGCTTCGGGCGGAACAGCTACAACTACCTTCTACAACGGCGGTATCGTCTTCGCTTCCTCCACCGGTTCCGGCTTGCTCTCCCAATCCTCCTCCGCCGAGAACTTCTTCTGGGATGAGACTAACAAACGCCTTGGCCTCAGTACCTCTACTCCGTTCGCTAAACTCTCAGTCAACTCCATTGGGGGCGAGCCGGCTTTTGTGGTTGGGTCATCTACTAAAACATCTTTCATTGTAGATGCTAACGGGAATGTAGGGATTGGCACGGCGTCGCCCGCCAATCCTTTGTATGTGCAAGGCAGGTCAAGCACTGAAGCGAGCGCCGTGCTGGCAAGTTCACAGGAAAATATTGTGACACTATTAAACAACCGGCCGTCGGGCAATAGCATAAAAAATGAGATAAATTTTAACGATGAAGGTGGAGTCCATTGGAGGCTTGGAAATGACTTGAGTGCGGCGGGCGCGGAAGAATTCAGATTGATTAACAACTGGGTTGGCGGCACGCCGTTTTACGCCTCGGCCACAGGCGCGAGTGGCATTGACAGCAAAGTTGGCATATTCAGCACCAGCCCGGCTGCCAAATTGTCTGTCCAGGGAGGCGCGGGTAGCACCATTGATTTGTTTGATGTGGCCTCGTCTTCCGGAGAGTCTTATTTGAGAGTCGCTAATTCCGGCTTTGTCGGCATCGGCACCACCACCCCCGTCTACCGTCTCACTGTCGCCTCATCAACTGCTCTCACCGACGGCGCTGGCATCGCCCAGTGGGTGACTCGCAACGCCGGAGGCAATCTGTATTTTGCAACGACAACTGTTGATGGCACTGCCACCACTTCAACTTCAGCCCTCACAATTTTGAATAATGGAAATGTCGGAATTGGGATTGCAAATCCAAACCAACGATTTCTAGTTGCAAAAGATGACGAAAACACGGCTTTCTCTGTTAGTTCATTAGGTGCGGTAACGGTCGGGGCAACATTCCAAGATGTCAGTACTATTTATGGAGGCTATGGTGAGTATAGAGTAAATAGCACCGGAGCAATCGGCTTTTCTGGATCGCAAGCATACAATGCGCTGGATACGGCAATTTCTCGCGGTGCAGCCAACAAAATTTATGTCGGCAACGGGACAGCAGGGGACTACAGCGGAACTTTAATTGCTAGCAACGTCGGCATTGGCACCACCACTCCTGTTTACAGATTAACCGTCGCCTCATCAACTGCTCTCACCGACGGCGCCGGCATCGCCCAGTGGGTGACTCGCAACGCCGGAGGCAATCTGTATTTTGCAACGACAACTGTTGATGGCACTGCCACCACTTCCATCTCCGCTCTTGAAATCGCTGGTGACGGTTTTGGTACCACTACTGTCCGAGGTTTGAATATTCAGGGTCAAGCCACATCAACATCAAATGTCGGTATCAACCTCTCAGCCGGATGTTTTGCAATCGGGGGCAATTGTATAGGTGGTGGTTCATTCACCAATACGTTAGCTTCGGGCGGAACAGCTACAACTACCTTCTACAACGGCGGCATCGTCTTCGCTTCCTCCACCGGTTCCGGCCTTCTCTCTCAATCAGCATCGGCTGAAAACTTCTTCTGGGACGAAACTAACAAGAGGCTCGGCCTCGGCACATCCACCCCTTTTGCCAAACTCTCAGTCAACTCCATTGGGGGCGAGCCGGCTTTCATTGTCGGTTCTTCTACCGCTACTTCTTTGATTGTGGACAAGAATGGGTATGTGGGGGTGGGGACAGCCAATCCGATTGATTACCTATCTTTCGGCGTGACCCCCGTGGCAAACAATACTAGAACTATGATAAATCTTTCCAACACCGCTTTGGTTAACTCAACAGCCTTTCCGGTAAGTTCAAATGGCGTATACATGGGTGCCAATCCGGCCGCATTCACCGGGGATTGGTTTAACTTCCAAATTGCCAATAAGACCGTTGCGCGTTTGACCGGAACAACGTTAGTGGTTGGGGGCCAAGCGGCTGGCGCTATCAGGATTGATTCTGCTCAAAGTACAAGTGCAACAAACGGACAACTGTCATTCTTCGACCAAAACAGCACAACCAGGAATATGTTCGCTCTTACATATAATAACAATGCCGCCGGCGCCGGACATCTTTTGAAAATCCAACGAGATAATGGAGGCACTTTGGCTGATGCTATGGTTTTCAACACTGTCGGCGACATCGGCATCGGCACTTCCACTCCTAAATATCTTCTCACTATTGCTTCAACCACTGGTTCCCAACTCGCTCTCTCTGCCGGAGCGGGCGTAGCGCAGTGGACATTCCGAAACGCTGGCGGCACATTATATTTGAGCACTACCACTGTAGCAGGGACGGCGACCACCTCCATATCGGCATTTGAGATTGCCGGCGACGGAGCGGGCACTACAACGGTAAGGGCTTTGAAAGTAGTCAACGATATGCTGGTGACTGCCGCTACCTCGACCTTCACGGGCGCTATTCAGGTGGGGAGGATTGCCACCAACGATTCCGCTACCGCCGGATTGGTAATTGGCTCTACCAGCACTCCGCAAATCATAGGACTGGATACTATAAATAACAGAGTCCAGGTCGGAGATGGCTCTGGCACCGCCAATCCGAAACTTTTGGTAGTTGATACCAAAAATACTTCCGGCGATCCGACCGGCGTGAATGGCGCTATTTACTACAACTCCAACTCCAACTTGCTGCGTTGCTATGTCAACAATGCGTGGACTTCCTGTGGCACAGCGACCACCACTAGGGCAGTAGCTTTGCTCAACGCCTTCACTCAGCCTGACACCAGCGGCAACTCTTGGTTCCAGCCTTACAGCATCACAGCAGTGAATGACAACTTCAACCATATGGTAGCAGTCGCTTCTTCCACTGCGGCTAAAACCGGTTTCTACGGGACTTTCCATGTGCCGGTGGATTATACCGGAGCACCAGAGGTTAAGATTTACTGGACAGCCCCAATAACCACAGGAGATACGGTGTTTGATTTTGATTACCGGGCAATTGGAGGCGACGACACCGAAAGTTTAGACCAAGCCACTTTCCAAGAATCGGTGACTGCCACCGACACTGCTCCGAGCGCAGTGGATGAGAGAAATATCGTCACCTTGCCTCTCACGGCCGGCAACTTTGCGGCCGGAGATACGGTTGAGTTTTACCTGGCGAGAGACGGGGCGGATGTGGCAGACACTTTGGCTTCCGATACTATTATTACCGATGCGGTATTCCAATATTCAAATTAATATGAAAAAATTTATCACCGTCTTTTTAATAACAGGTTACCTGGCAGCCTTTACTCCCTCCGAGGCCTCTCTGCTAATCTCTAGCAATGGGTGTATAAACTTTGGTTCGGCGGCCAGTTTAAACAACCGGCATCCTTATACATTCTTAATTTGGGTATATAGGACAGGCACTATTTTTGCCGGAGGCAGATTTTACGGCAAAGGTTCTGCCGCCACTCAACAGGAACAATTCGCCTACAACGGCACATCCGGGAATGTGCGCATCATTAGAACCAGGGCGGGAGTAGACCTGCAATATGTTACCAATGATACCCCTATGGATACGGCAAATAAATGGATGTTTCTGGCGGCAACCGTAAATACTGGAAATGCCGCTGGACAGAGGGGAAATATATATCATGGAGATTTAATGTCTCTCGCAGTGGAGTCAACTTACGGGACGGCAACTGACGGCGACGCCAGCAATGACTCTCAGGCCGCAGACAACTTCATGGTAGGGCATGACAACTCCTGCAGCGGTAGCAATACGCCGCAAAGAATCGCTTACGTCCAATATATTGCAAGAGAGCTGACTTTGGGCGAAATCCGGTCGTTGCAATTCCACCCGAGGGTAGTAGCCGGTACAGTCCTGCTGTCTCATTTGGGCTTCAATGGGGTAGGGACCCAGGCTGATTTGTCAGGCTCCAAAAACAACGGAACGGTTACCAACAGCGCCGCTACTACCAGTCCGCACGTGCCCCTTAGAAGCCCATTTGGATTTTAATTGTTATTTAAAATTATGACAAACCCAATGAACAAAATAATCACATTCCTGCTTATAGCAATGCTACTTGCGCCGCCGTTTGCAGTCGCGCAAGAAGCTGCTCCTGCTCCGGAGCCGACGCCCGCTCCGACCCCGGTCGAAGATACTGCAATAGCATCCACTTCGGAAACTGTCGCGCCGTCTCCGGAGACAAGCGAGGTGACAATCAGCCAAAGCGCCGATTCATCTATAACTCAGCAGTCCGATGTACCGACTGACCCGAACGCTTCTCCGCAAAGCGCCGATAGGAACCAGGTCTCAGCAGATGATTCGGCGGTTGAATCTACTTTTGATCCGCACGATACTACTACCGGCTCTACCACTCCTATAATTGTACCAAATGAACCTGGTGATTCCGATACGATTCCGCTTCCTCCGCCCGATACGTCCACCACTACTCCAGTTGCGACGTCTACCCCGCCCGATACTTCCGATCCGGCCGCTACTTCCACCCCGCCGATTCCCGCCGATTCCGGGGCTACACTTCCTCCTTCCGACCCCACTCCAACTGTTGCTGACGAACCGCCTCCCCCTAATGTTGTGACTATCACCCAGATTATGGAAGACCCAAGCCTTCAAGCTGTAGCCCAATTAAAGGAGACCAAAGCCGATAAATATACTATAGCGGTCCAGGAAAAGCTTGATTCCAAATATGCTTTTACGGTCAAGGGTTCTATCGCCGCGAACGAAACGCCGGATTGGCAGGGTGGGGATAAAGATAGGGTAAGTAAAAAAGTTACAGCTACGCCTCTTATTTCTGCCGATAATGTAGAGGGAGTACTTCGGGTTTCTGGCATCTGCAGTGCTAAATATTTTGTAATTATCCTTTATTCGAATAAAGAAGACTACAACGTGAACCCGGCTTCCTATATATTGAACAAGGCGTTTGACTGCGTAGCCGGCCGGTATGATTATTCCATCAAAGATCTGCCAAATACTTTGGCGGACGGGACCTACTATCTGCTGGTGGCTTCACAAGGGGATACTGGGCCGTGGACCCCGATAACCGCTTTGGTGCCGATTAATATTAAAAGAGATTAATATGACAAAAACAAACATTGGATTGATAATTTTGCTCGCACTGGTTGTTGTGACTGCCCTTTGGGCGGTCTATGGCAGAACAGACTTGCCGGAAGGCTTAGCGGAGTGGCAGGCAGTCTTCCTTTCCGACGGGCAGGTTTATTTCGGCCATTTGGAAGAACAGAATCGCAATTTTTTCCGTCTGACCGAAGTGTACTATCTAAAATATGGACTTGAAGATTCGGCCGCTTCCCAAAACCTCAATCTGATAAAACTGGGCGGGGAAGTGCATGGCCCGGAAAATATGATGTATATACCGAAAACCCAAGTCCTGTTTTTGGAGAATCTGCGCCCTTCTTCCGGTGTTGTCAAAGCTATCAGCAAAAATAATTAACCAATAATTTTATGAATGATTTAAGATTCAAAAACGCAAGCCCCGCTGACCCAAGAGAAACACCTGCTCCGGTGCCGCGCCGCAGCGGGCCCTTGTTTAAGGTAACCGCTTGGCTCCTTGTTGTGATTATCATTGCCGCAGGAGCGGTCTACGGATTCATTCTATATAATAAGAAACCGGCGGCTGACCTTTCTAGTTCCAATTATTACGCCGTCTTTCTGCAGAACGGAGAAGTATACTTCGGAGAGTTAGCGGGAGACAGTCAAAATGAATTAAGGCTCCGCAATCCTTACTTCCTTCAAACTAACGGGGAAGACCCTCAGACCGTCCTCGCTACTTCCGGCTTCGTTATCATGAAAGTGGCCAAGCAGCAGCATCAGCCGGTGAACGAGATGTACATAAACAAAATTCATGTCATTTACCGGGAGCCGCTGCGGGCAGACAGTCAATTGGTAGAGTCAATTGTCAAATCTGAGTTTTGAAAAATGTCGTGACAAAATAGTCGCCAAAATCATTAATAAATAATAAGCTAATGTTAAAATCATGGAAGAAAATAAAATGAATCTGCCTCAAGAAGGCAAACACTGGTTGGAAAAAATTTCGTTCGGTATCGTGTCCCTGATTTCGTTTTTGGTCCCGGTCTTTTTCGTTTCGGCCCCGTTTATCAGCCCGCAGTTTGCCACCGGCCTGCTTTTTGGAGCGGGTGTAATTGTGGCGGTACTCGCTTATCTCATCCAAGCTTTCAAAAATAAATCGATTGAAGCGCCAAGCTCAATGCGGTTTATGCTAGGCGTCTTCATTTTGGCGCCGGCAGTCTATATCTTAGCGGGCTTGGCCAACGGTTTTTCCCGGCTAGCTTTCCTCGGATATGTTTTTGACTTCACGGCGGTCGGCTTCGTCTTTCTCACTTTTGCCTATATGTTCCTGGTCTCGGTGCTGTTCAAAAAGCAATCCGAAGTGATGTTCGCTTACCTGGCCTTCTTGGCAGGAGCGGCGCTCTTGGGATTGTTCATCTTGCTCCGGCTTATTTTTGGCGCCGACTTCTTGTCGTTTGGCGTTTTCACCGATTTGACCGGCACGCCGCTCGGCAATTGGAACAACGTCGCCATCTTTTTTGGCGCCGCCGCTCTGCTTGTCCTTTTAGCCGAAGAGATGAGCCTCTGGAAAAAGATGATTAAAATTGTTCTTGGCCTGCTGCTCGCCGTTTTTTTGTTGCTGCTTGCCCTGGTAGGGTTCAGGCCAGTCTGGATTATCTTGGCGGTTTGCTTGTTTATCTTCATGCTTCGCAGTCTGTCGGCATACAATAATCCGGAATTTTCTCCAACCCTGAAGCAAAAGCTTTTGAAAGTTCCAAAGTACTCACTCGTCGTTTTTGTGATCTCAGTTTTATTCGCGATAGGGGGAAGTTCGGCCGGCAATTATCTGTCAGCCAGACTCAAAGTATCTAATTTTGAAGTCCGCCCGTCTTTTACCGCCACCATGAATGTTGCCAAAAATACTTTGGAAACGCGCCCGCTCTTTGGCGCCGGCCCTAATGGCTTTGTCAATCAATGGCTTGCATACAAGCCGAGCACAGTTCCTGCTTCTGACTTCTGGAATGCCGACTTTGCTTACGGCTCCGGACTTTTCCCGACTCTCCTCGTAACGACCGGCATCTTAGGAGTACTCTCTTGGCTGATTTTCCTCGTTCTTTATCTGCATCTTGGCGTTAAGGCTATGTTTATGAGATTGGAAGATTTGTCCCTCCGATACTTGCTCACTTCCTCCTTCCTGATCTCGCTTTTCTTCTGGATAATCCTGTTTCTGTATGTGCCAAGCACTGCTGTTTTTATTCTCAGTTTCTTTTTCACCGGCCTGTTTTTTGCTTCTCTCTATAATGCCGACTTGGTCCGTCTCACTGCCTATTCATTCTCCGGCAGCAGGGCCGTCAAACTCGCATCCTCCATTACATTGATACTTCTATTAGCGGCAACAGGCCTTTTGGGCTTCGGCTTGTTCCAAAATTCGGAAGCGCTCTGGTATTTCCAAAAAAGCTCTTATGCCGTGAATACCATAGGCGATATCACCGCTTCGGAAGATTTTATGAAAAAAGCGATTGCCTCTGTGCCGTATGACGTCTACTACCGGGCTCTCTCAGAAATCCAGCTTGCCAAGCTCAACGCCGTCGTTTCTCAGGACCAAACGAAAGTAAAATTGGAGACGATACAAGAGCAATTCAACCAAGGTTTTGGCGAAGTGGTGGCGGCCGGCATCTCTGCCACCAACGCCGACCCGCTCAATTACTTGAACTGGTCTGCTCTCGGTCGGATTTACGAAGCGGTTCTTCCGCTCAAAGTGCCAAACGCTTACGAGAACGCCCGATTTGCCTACAGCGAGGCGCTCCGCCGCAATCCGAAAAATCCCGGACTTTATCTGGTGTTCGCCAGAATGGAAGCGACTCGCGGGGATTTGGCAACGGCCAAACAATACGCTCTCCGAGCCATTCAAGAAAAACAAAATTACTTGGACGCTTACTATCTGCTCTCTCAAATTGAAGTGGCGGACAAAAATATCCAAGGGGCGATTGAATCTACCGCGGCCGCTCTCATCCTCAGCCCAACTGACCCGGCTCTCTTCTTCCAACTCGGCTTCCTTAAATACAACAATAATGATTTTTTGGGGGCAATAGAAGCGCTGGAAAAATCGATCTCTCTTTCTCCCCAATACGCTAACGCCAGATACTTCTTGGGTCTCTCTTACGAACTCTTGAATCGGCGCAGCGATGCCATCAATCAGTTTGAAGAAATCCAAAAAACCAATCCCGATAATACTGAAGTGGCTTTCATCCTGAACAACCTAAGGGAGGGCAAGCCGCCGTTTGCTGAAGCCAAGCCTCCGATAGACAATAAGCCTGAAAAAAGAGCAGCTCCGCCGGTGGCAGAAAGTGCCGACTTGTAAGATTATAGTGAACCACTGTATAATTATAATTAGACTATAAAAATAATTTATTTTATTTATGGAAATACTTCAACAGCTCCTGACTGCTTTAACGGCCCTAGTGATGGCTCTCTCGGCCCAGGTGGCGAACCTCAGTAATGTGGTCAGTCCAGCGAGCCAGCTGGCCCAAGTGGCAGCGCCGACTTCGGGCCTCGTCGGCTACTGGAATTTTGATGAGGGTAGCGGCACTGCCGTAGCCGATGCCTCCGGGAGCGGCAACAACGGTGCTCTGATAGGAGCCCCCGCCTGGGTTGCGGGCAAGGTCGGCGCCGGGGCGCTTCAGTTTGACGGAAGCAGTCAGTATGCCACCGTTCCAAATAATGCTTCACTCCAGCTTTCAGGGCAAATGACCGTGAGTGTTTGGGCGAAACAAGATTCAGCGCTAAGTGCTCCAATGGCGGGAAAATGGACCAGCGGATCCCAAGAATCCTGGCTGCTCAGAGCCCGCCCTGACGGAACAGTATGGGTTAACATTGCTCCCACCCTGACCGATCTTTATACCACGGTTGCCAAAACTTCTGCAGGTTCGTGGACAACAGGCGCGTGGCATCACGTAGCCATAGTTTATAACGGGGCAGGCAGCGGCAATGCCGGCAAATTGCAATTATATATAGACGGCATTCCGCAAACTCTTGCCTTCACCGGCACCATACCTAATTCTTTGTTGAACGCCAATGCACCCGTAAATTTCGGCACCGGCAATGGCTATTGGAACGGCTCTTTGGATGAGGGCCGTATTTATAACAGGGTTTTGTCCGCATCGGAAATTTCCGATATCTATAATGATGCCGGTGGTACCCCGCCACCT
>CAYQIR010000006.1:24900-26275 GCA_964417625.1 uncultured Candidatus Saccharibacteria bacterium | reverse complement strand
ATTGCGATATTCGTTTTCATAACAAGGGCTCCAAAAGAGCCCTTGTTAGTTTATACCAAAATTAGTACCAAAGGGAGTTTCGTAATTCAGGGTACCTTAAGGAGGGGTAACTCATATTCGAGGACTTGATAACATATTAAATTTGGCGACCCCTCCCTTAAAGTAAGGGAGGGGGTAGGGGTGGGTTAGATCTCAAAAACTCTTATTTTGAGCCATTTTTAAGGAGAATCGCCTAAAATCCTTGACTTTTATATTGTAATATGCTATCATATACAATAGGAGTGAACCATGAAAACGACGACGATTTTTGGGATCATTTTTTTGATTTCCGCCACGCTGGCCTTCGGCCAGTCCAAGCTGGGCATGTCGATGTCTCGCGAAGCGGCCGCCCAAGCCTGGGCGACCGTTATCAATCTGCCGCCCGACACGCCCGGTGTCTCCGGAGGAGGGCTCGTATCTGTGCCGGAGTTCAACGGCACTTGGCACCAGACGGTCTGGGCCGTGTATACGCTCCCCGGCACATATTTAATGCGTGGCAACACGTGCGACGGCGGAGGGGAAGAGAAGTTGGGAACGGCAATTTGGGAAACCAACCCCTACAGCGCAACCGGTGGCGGAGTTGTCCTGAACACCAGGAAGCGAGCGGAAAGTGGAGACTTCATGCCGTCCATATGCTCTATCGAGTTCATCCGTCTCCACCAAGGCATAACGCAACTGTCAACAATACAACTAGGCCAGTCTTCGGACGCGCCGGAGCTCCAGATCGGAAGCGAGGGCGTGAAAGATGGGCGCTATTACATCTCGACCGGTAAGCTACCTAGCGACGCGGTAGTAATCATCGGCCAGACCGGAGTGGCTACCGAAATTCAGCCATCCCCAGCCGGGACCATTGTTTTCTTTTCGCCAAACGGATTGCCATATGCGGTCGGGCCGACTACTGGCACCCTCTGTTACGGCGGGAAGTGTGGAACCACCACCTACAAAAAGAAAGTGGTGGTCGAGTATCCCGGCGGCAAAGGTTAAAAAGTTCGTAAGTCGTTCTTCATCAAGGGTCGAAGCACATGCTTCGGCCCTCTTTTTTATATTTAAAAACCCCATCAAGGAAGGGGTAGGGGGAGGTGCCTTCCCTCCCCTGATCAAGGGGAGGGCGACACGAAGTGCGGGGTGGGGTGTTTTTTATTCCAAAAATTTCGGATTTTGGAGCTTTTGGGGTAAAATAGGGAGGTGCTGAATATCAGTTTAAAAACCCGATTATGGCTTACCTATTTCAGCGGCTTTTTGCTGGCTATCCATTACGCTTCGGTTACTTACGTCAACTCTTCTCTCTTAAAGCAGTTCGTGGGCGACAGCTTGTTAAATATTTTCTATGTCATTG
>CAYQIR010000006.1:12971-24890 GCA_964417625.1 uncultured Candidatus Saccharibacteria bacterium | reverse complement strand
ATATTGAGCCTCGTTTTTCTTTCTCTGGCCCCTTTTATTTTGCGAAAATACGGAAGTGTGCTTACTTTTATCTTCTTTATCACCCTGGAGGCGCTAGCAGTGTTCGGTATGGGAAGCGGAAGCATCGCCTTCCTGATAATCATTTTATTTTTTGTCCACCTTGGAGCTGATTCCATGCTTTACTTTTGCATGGACTTGAATCTGGAACAAGAAACCCGCGCCGAGGGTACGACCGGCGAGAAGCGAGGCGTCTTTCTCACTTTTTCCAATATTGCTTGGGTGCTGGCACCTTTGGCTCTTGCCTCTTTGGTTACTGTCGGAGATTTTAGGGATATCTATTTTTTTTCGGGGCTAGCGCTTCTGCCAATCATTCTCATCGTTGTTTTGTTTTTTCAAAATACCAAGCAGATTGAAACAGCCACCGCTAATATTTGGCCCGCTTTGCGGTCGCTCAAAAGAACGGGAGACAACGCTCGAATCATCGGCGTTCAATTCATGCTAAACTTTTTTTATGCCTGGATGGTAATCTATCTGCCCCTACTTTTAAATCAAGAAATCGGTTTTGGCTGGGATAAAATCGGGGTGATGTTTACCATTATGCTTCTACCATTCCTCTTATTTGAATTGCCAGCCGGACTTCTAAGCGATAAAAAAATCGGAGAAAAAGAGCTCATCATCACCGGATTTATAATAATGTTTTTGGCGACCCTCACTATTCCCTTCATCAAAACCCAAATCTTTTGGCTCTGGGCCGCTATTCTTTTCATAAGCCGCATCGGCGCCTCGCTAGTTGAAGTATCCAGCGAAAGCTATTTCTTCAAACACGTCAAAGAGGGCGATACCGGCCTCATCAGCCTCTTCCGCATGGCCCGCCCGCTCGCTCTGATAATAGCACCCCTCATTGCCATACCCGTGATGTTTTTCTTCTCTTACTCCACCTCATTTTATTTCCTCGCTTTCCTCACTCTCTCCGGCTTGTTTTTTATCCCTAAAGTTGATACAAGATAGCTTATGGAAAGATTAAACAATATAGTCCCAATAGAAAATAAAGATGTGCTGGAAGATAAGGAAATGATTTTTGATTCCCTTATTATGGCGGAGATTATAAATAGCGCCTTTGTGAAGGATTTGGAAGAAGCGGGGTTTGAAAAAGAAGAGATAGATACTTTTTTACTGGAACTGGACAAATTTGATGAAAATTCAATCAAAGGAATTTTGGCGATGCCAAAAGAATTAAGGGGCAGAAATTTCCCAAAATATAAAAAAATGATAGATGAAGGCAAAACCGTTCCGCATGAAATACTATCCAATCTGGACCAAATCGCGAAAAAGAACGGTTACACGCTGGGATATCACGCTTCCAAAATTGAAATACCAGCTTCTGAAAATGGATGGGATGTAAAAGGAACCGAGCTTGATGATCGAGACAGCCGGCTGATGGCCTATTATAGTTTGGATTACAAAGATATTTACAGGGCAGACCGAGGCGACAAATTGTATGTTGTAAGAGCCCAAACCGGAAAAGATACGGCCCATAAAGTTGATACGAGCAACAATTGGGGCAGAGCTGATACCTTATCAATAGTCCATAAGATAGATCTGGCAAAAATAGACGAACAAATTGAAAATAAACTTAAAGAAATCAAAGAACAACGACAAAGGGACGCCGCTTAACAGCTAACGCCCCTTGAAAATCTTCAGTATTTCCGCAACTCTTTGAACCAGCGGATTTTTGCTCTTTTTCCCACTCCGGTTCAAGATTATTGCCCGAAGAACAGATTTAAAGGTGACTCTCATGGGCCACCTCCTTTCTACTATTTAATAATACACTAATTAAGATAAAAGTCAATTTACGGCTCTAGAATGCCTTCGGTTTCCCCATTGACCGAGATGACGACCGAGTCAATGTCGGGCAGAGCATTTAAAGTGTTTTCTATTTGGGAGCGGATGGCAATCACATTGCAAGAGCCGGCTATCCCGCTGTTTAAAGCAGAATCAAAATCTATATAAGCCACTTTGCCCCTGATTTCAAATTTTTGAAGGAGGGTTTTCGGATTTATAGCAGTCTGATATGTTGTAAGTTCATCCGAAGTCAGGCCCTTTATAAGAGCTTCAATGGCCCCCGGACCCAGTGTCTCAGCGTTCAAAACAGTTCTCTCTAAAACCACATCTGCTTCACAGCTTGCGGTTTCCACTTTCTTTGAATCAACAAAATACACATTAACGGTTTTTTCCCATTCAAAAGCGCTTGCGGAATTGCTGGCGAAAGAATTTGTATATACTTTGGCCAGCACCAAAAACACCGCCACGCAAGCAACAATGTATACAAAAGATTTGAAAGTTTTTTTCATGTTAAATGGTCTTGATTTTTGCTTTTTTAGCTATGCGGGTTTTTTTGACGGCAAACTGGGAAAGGAGCAGGGTGAAAAGAGTCCGGAGGAAGCCTTGGGCCTCGATAGAGAGCTCGCTGCCTAAAACGCTCGCGCCCTTAGCTAAGCCTCGAGCCAAGAGTTCAGCCTCTTTTCTTGCCAGTTTAGAAAGTTTCTTGACATCATAGACAATCGAGAGTGCATACATTAAGAGCAGGACGACCAAACCGGCTACGGCAATAGTGGCGACAGAAGCTACGGCAAAATAAACTTCTGAATAATTCATGAATTTAATTATACTTCAAATAATTTCCCGTAAATATCAAAACTGTTGATTACCGACAAAGAGTGATTTCTAGCCGTTTAAAGCTTTTTGGATAATCGCTCTGAATTCTTCAATTGAAGCCGGATTTTGAATTTGTTTGCCGTTTATAAAGAAAGAAGGCGTTCCCTGCAAACCCGACTTGATTGAATGCACCCTTTGGGCCCGCACAAAATCTTTGATCTCTTTGGAGGCAATGTCTATTTTAAACTGATCAACTGATATGCCGATTAGGGAAGCGTAGGACTCAAACATGGGCTCTATATTGGCCGCGCCGGACCATTCGTTTTGTTTTTCAAAAAGAAGGTCGTGCATTTCCCAAAACTTACCCTGCTTGCCTGCCGCTTCGGCCGCTCTGGCTGCCAATTCTGCACCTGGATGTATATTAATGAGGGGAAAATGGCGGTAAGCGATCGCTATTCTGTCTCCAAACTCGGCTGTAATTTGCCTCATGACCGGATAGTAAATTCGGCAGGCCGGACATTGAAAGTCGCTGTACTCCATAAGGACTACTTTTGAGTCCCTGTTTCCCTTCACATGGTCCTGCGGATGAAGTACCCCGATTTCAAAAGACAGGCTCGGCGCCGCTCCGCTTTTGGTCAAGAATAGCAGTCCTACAATGGCTATTAAAAATACTCCTGTCCAGATAAATTTTTTAGTCATAACGATTGGCTTGATTATAGATAAATATTACTTTTCCTTCAAAGCCGTTTCAATATTTTGTTTGACTGATGCGTATTGCTGAGCGCCGTTTATAGGCAATTTTTTGCCGTTTTTAGCGACAATAATGCTCCAAGGAGTACCGTTGCCTCCGGTATCCGCAGCGTTTTTGGAATCGGCTTCAATTTTGGCATCATATTTTCCGCTCGTGAGACAAGCATTGAATTTTACGGCATCCAGACCAACATAGGAGGCGATTTTCGGCAGCTCCAGAGGATCAAGTCCGTTGTTGGACGGCGTTACTTCATAAAGGCGGTCAGCGTAAGCCCAAAACTTTTCATTGCCACCAAGTTCGCCCGCGCATTCCAGAGCGATCGATTCGCCCCGCGCTTTTGAATGCAACTGGTCAAGCGGAAAATGGCGGTAAACCCAAGCTACCTTGCCGCTTCCGCCATACTCGACCATCGCCTGCTTCATCGTCTCATGAAATCGCTTGCAGAAAGGACACTCGGTATCAGAATACTCTACGATAAATACTTGAGCATCCTTGCTGCCTCTTATATGGTCATCAGCGGAAATTGGCTTGATTTTGTCTAAAGGAGTTCCTTTGGCAAATACGGCTTTGTTTTGCTGAGTGGGTGCGGCCTCAACTCGGTTTACGGCAGTATCTTTGGAGCCGTTATAAAGCACCGCTCCGGCAATCAAAATGCCGGCAAATACAATGGCGATTGGGGTGGACAGGGGTTTATTTTCTTTGCCAATATTTATTTCCATAATCTATAATATTAAAAATCTCTTAATCGGACAGGTGCTAATCATACTATGATTTGAATTCGATTTCAAAAGGATACATACCCATGCCGCAGGAGCCTTGAAGCAAGGATATCGGTTGAGTGCCGATATCAATATCAGTCTCGCCCGATAGCGGCAGGCTCCGGCTAATATTCATACTCGGAATCCGGACCGAGGAGGAGCAGTCAAAAGTGTTGTTGGTGTCAAATCTGACAATAGTCGGTATGCCCGCCTTGGCGACGCTCTTGCGCGGCTGGTATCCGCCTCTCGCGGTAATTTCCACAATCTGCTTGCCGTCTACGATGCTGACATTATTTTTGTTTATAACAATATTATCGTTCACTCGCCCAACGCCCGACGTTGGGCTTTTTTTTGAAACTATTATCGCTCCACCGATGAGCAGAGCCGCTATGATGATTGATGTTATAGTATTTTTCATTTTTGATTGTATCAGAGTCCTCACCCCTAACCCCCTCTCCTTGGCAAGGAGAGGGGGCGAGCAGTCTCTACATTATACTAAAATCTGGACTGGGGTGAGGACTTTTGGAAAAGTTAGTGGATAAGTTATTTAGAAATTAAAGATTGGCGGAATAGCTCCGATGACCACCAAACTGTAAGCTAAGTTTAATAGAGCGAACATGATTATTATGAGCCCCGCCGTTTTAAAAAAGATACCCGATTTCGAGCTATTTTTCATACTGAAGGAGCTAAAGCTGACCAAAGCCAAAACCGGCAAGGTGCCGAGCGCGAAAGTGAGCATCGTGAGCCCGCCGCTCAAAAATCCCCCCATTGTTAGAGCATAAAGCTGCATTGACTGGGTAAACCCGCAAGGCAAAAAGAAAGTGGCAATACCGACAAGCAGCGGGGTCAAAGTATGATTAATTTTAGAGATTCCATGCGCGTGCCTAGCTATAAACTTCGGCATTGAGGGTTGCAACCTTTTGGCCCAAGGGAAAACTTCGAGCAGATTGATGCCGAGGACCAGCATCACGAGCCCGATAACCAGATTCATAGCAAAGGTGGTGCCGGCGTTGAGGGTAAAGGCCGAACCGATGACGCCAATCACTCCGCCCAGGATAAAAAATGAAACGATACGTCCGATATGGAACATAAGCTGAGGCTTCACTTTATCCCCTTCTTTAGCAAAAGTGGCGGACATTGAGAGTAAAAGCCCACCCACTACGGCCATACACGTAGAAAGCGAAGCGATCACCCCGATCAAAAATATTGTCCCGTAATTTATCTCGCTTGCATTAATCAAGTTAACAATACCGAGCTTTTGCAACAATACGAAAAGGACGGCAAACCCTAAAGCGATAGGACCCGCAATTTTAAAATCAGACCAGCTTTTAGAATGAGCCAATTTTTCCACAGAAAGAGTATAGCCGTTTTTCTGGATAAATTTAGTCAAGCTTTCGGCCACTTCTCCTTCTCCCATATCGCCAAAATACCCGGCCACTTGGAGCGAATGTTTATGCAGATTTGATTTGGCCAGCGTGATATATGGTACCTCTTTGAGATCCTCTTCAATCAGCAGTACGCAAGCATGACAATGCATGCCATTCACGTGAAAAATGTATGTTTGTTGTTCCGACATAGGCAACCATTTTACCATAAAGTTTGTTACCTACCAAAATTTTTGCTCTTTTGGATTATATGCCACAACCGCTTTGTTGTCTTTGTTGAACAGGAGCTGAGACCGGAGTTGCTGGTCCGGCGTCTACGCCACATCCGTTACCGCCTCTTCTCTGAGCCGATGGGGCGACCTGCGCTGAAATTTTTGCGTAACCTGAGCCGCTGGAATAATTAATGCCCAGAATTTCTTGCGGATTTACATCTTTCCATTCAACTCCTTTTCCTTCCATATATGTAGCAATGGTTAGATAGTTGTTTGGAAACCAATATGCATTGACCGCCAAAGCCGCTTTCCACATATCTTGTTCGCTCACCCCTTGCGAAGCCATAAGTTCCAAGAGTCCGAGCATGGCCATGCCATGATTGCAGTCGGGGAAGTGAGTAGAGTTGTTGCAACAAGGCCTGTAAATGCCGCGCGAAACTTTATCCACGAGCGCCTGCTGTTCGGGTGTCAGGTCAAAAAACTTGTGGCGGCTGTAATGATTCATGGCACTGCCTTTAGCCAGAGTCCAGCCTCCGGTAGATGCAAACCCGCTCCCTACCGCTCCGCTCTTGCTATAAACCGGGTTCGCTATTTCAGTTGTATCAGAAAGTATCGGATTGTCATTTGACAGACCGAGCGCCCAAAGCAGATTGAGAAGATACCCCGCATTTTCTTCGTTGATGATTATCTTGCCTTGATTGCTTCCGGACAACAATTTTTTATACTCTTCGGTAAACTGCCCTCTCTGCTCATACATAGCCTTAAATTTTATATCGTCAATCACTCCGGCTTGGACCAGCCGGACTCCCAAATCGCCCCATTCTACCGGCAATGCCACCCCTTCGGCCGGCAGGACTTTTTGCTCCAGCGCCGACAAAACTTTTTCCGAAGCCACATACTTTTTAGGCGCCGCACCGGAAGCTTTCAAGCTGTTGTTATAAATCAAAGCACCAGATAGCATTGCTCCGGCAATCACAATGCTTAGGGGCAACATATACTTACTGTCTTGTATTTTTGTTTCCATAATTTTTTATCTCGAGCAAAGCCGAGAGATTACTCCTTGCAACAATCTAATAATTCATTGACTACTTCCTTCAAAGCCTGGTTTTCCTTTTTTATATCTCCATCTACAGCTGCCATTTTTTTTACTGTTTCCTTTAATCCGATTTTTTGAATTTCATTGAGAATCAAGCGGCGCTTTTCACACTTGGGACAATGCGGAATGCCCAATATCTTTGCCAGCTTGGCGATTGTATCTCCTAATTTAATCTTATTGACCATTTTTTGTTTTCAGTTAATTGGTAAACTCCGCTATCTTGGCCAGCAGCATATCGTTGGCTATTGCCATTTTTGGATCGTCTTTGACGAACCTCACGATGCCTTCTTTATCGAGCACAATGTAGGTGTGTCCCGGCAAAGAACCGCGGTGCATTGAAGACGGCAAGGTTAAGAGGCCAAGTTGTCCGGATACGCTGGCGCCGACATCAAACAGAGTTTTTGATTTGGCCAAGGCCGGCATTTTATCTATCGCTCTCTGCCAATCCCGGCTTGAGTCAACCAAGACAGAATAGGCCTGGACTCCCTCTGTATTAAATCGAGGGTCGCTGCCAAACATGGCCACTTGGTTCCAGCAGGCCGGATAGCACATCAATCCTTCGTTAAAGAACAGGACCGTGGCCTTGCCCTTTAGGCTTTCAGCAGTTACCGCATTCCCATCTTTGTCTAATAACTGAATACCCGGCAGCGGCTTGCCGATAAGAGAATTCAGCTGTTCACTGTTCACGGCAGCGGCTGTGTTACCGCTGTGATGGCTGGCCATATCGTTCTGGCTAACGTTATTGGTCACCTTTGCCAGATTGGTTGGATTCTCTGGAGAAGTCTTGAAGAGAGCATACCCCAAAGAAGCAACCGCGACTAAAACTGCAATTATTGTGATTGTTGGTAATTTTTCATTATTTTTGTTCATATTTTAATTTTTTTAATTGTTTGATAAATAAGTAAGAAGCGGAGACAACTAAGACGATGAGGATAAGAGCCCAAAGATACTCGGGTATGAGCGCGGTAAAGCCGCTGATACTATTCAATAATTTGGCGCTGAAAATATTCATGTCCAGCTGGTAATCGGAGTGGGTAAACAACTTATTGGCAAAGGCCAAGTAAGTTATGTAGCCGCCCATGCCGATAAATACCGCAGCGGATATAAGCTCGGCTATCGTGACCCGCCAACTGAAGGCACCCAGCCGCAGAGTGATTGCTCTTCTGGCCCTGGTAAATTTCTCGGTCAAATTATATTTGTCCAAGAAGAGAGCAATGACGAAGAGAGGCAGAGTCATGCCAAGCACATAAGCGAGCGTATAGATGACACCCCAGACGACCGTGCCACTGGCTATGGAGAAGGTCATTACCCCGGCCAAAACCGGCGCACAACAGGTAGTGGCAATAGCCGAGAAGACCCCGAGCAAATACACCGACGAGACATATTTCTTGAAACTGTCACGCACCGCGGTGGGAGCCATAAACTTTTTGCCAAACAACATAGTAAGCCCCAAAAAAATGAGGAATATTCCACCGATGGTGAAAATTATATTGTGATATTGGCTGAACAGTTGCGAGAGCAGAGACAGCCCCAGACCTATCGGCAGGAATATTGAGAGCATTCCCAGGAAAAAGACAAAAGTCATAAAGAAAATCTTGTATTTTTCCTTGAAGATGTTTGCCAAATACGAAGGCAGCAATACGCCGATGCAGCATGGGGCGAACAAAGCGGCTACTCCGGCCACAAACGCTGCGATGAGTGATGTTCCGACAAGTATTTCCATAAGTAAGTAATTAGATAACCAATAAAACTAACGAGAAAAAATATCCGATAAGAATATTCATGTAGCACGAATTAGCTTCTCGCTTAATGCGTGCCGTTATCTAAAAGACGGGCTGTGTTCCAAAAGAGAAAGCCAAGAAACAAATTTTTCTCTGGCTTTATGAATTACTAACTCAAAATCTCTTAATCTTTGATATAAAAATTTGAATTTAAGACCCACCGGATCTTTGGCAAACAGAAGAATAGAAATTGTTGCCAAAACGAATAGTGTCAGTAAAACAAGAAGGTTAAGAGAAGGTGCCGTTGTATTGAAAAGCGCCTGATAAACAGACATGTGATGAACTACGGCGGCCACTAAATTGGTTGGGCAAGGTGTGTTGTCTATTTTTGAACCAACACAATTATCGTCCATAGGATTGCTCATCCTATGGTTAAAAGCCGATATACTGAACGCGACTAACCCTAAAAAACTTATGAAAATCAATGTTGCAACGTATTTCTTCATAGTCGTTAAAAGCATAGCATCCCGTAGTGAATTTTGCTATCGCAAAATCTACTACAGGATAGCATATTTTTATCTGTCAAACAACAAATTTTCCCCAGAGAATGACCCTTGAAATGCCCCTGCCTAAAGGGTCATCCTAAAATTTTTTTAGTTATTGTGGATATTGTATGGATAATAAAATAACTTGCCTTTTTGGTTAAAAAGAGAAACAATTAAATAAAATATGAAAAAAAATAAGAAACAAATCGCAATATTTGAAGGTCAAAAAATTCGTCGTGTTTGGGATGAAAAACAAGAAAAATGGTATTTTCCCGTGGCGGATATTATTAGAGTTTTAATAGAAAGTGTTGATGCGGGCGCTTATTGGAGAAAGCTAAAACAGCGTCTAAAAGAAGAAGGGAGTGAGGTTGTGACATTTTGTCACGAACTGAAATTTATGGCTAATGATGGCAAATTCTATTTAACAGATGCGGCAGATACAGAAACAATGTTTCGTATTATTCAATCAATCCCCTCTCCAAAAGCCGAGCCGTTCAAACTTTGGTTGGCGCGAGTTGGTTATGAAAGAATTGAAGAAACAGAAGATCCGGAAAAAGCCATTCAACGAGCATTAGCAACCTATCTGAAAAAGGGGTATTCCAAAAATTGGGTTGATTTGCGATTAAAGAGCATTGAAATTAGAAAGGATTTGACTAACGAATGGGATGAACGAGGAGTAAAAACAAACAAAGAATTTGCAATTCTAACTGATGATATTTCTTTTGCCTGGGCTGGTTTAAAAACCAAAGACTACAAAAAACACAAGGACTTGAAAAAAGAAAATCTACGGGATAATATGACCAACTTGGAATTGGTCTTGAATATGCTGGCAGAAACCGCCACCACTGAAATTTCTAAAAAAGAGCAACCGAAAACATTTCCGGAAAACAGAAAAGTTGCCCGCGAAGGCGGAGGCATCGCTGGCAATGCAAGAAAACAAATTGAAGCCAAGACCGGTAAGCCAGTCATAAGCAAGCTAAATTTTCAAAAAACTCAAGAGCAAAAAAAGTTAAAAGGAAAATAATTTCTCCGAGGATGCCCTTGAAGATCCTGCCCCAAAGGGTCATCCTCACTTTCTTTTGCTTTTTTGCCTAAAAAGATGGATAGTATGGGTATAAAAAATTTTATAAAAGAAAATAACATGACTAAAAAATTAAAAGCCTTTACGGGCTTGAGTGTTGTTGCGTTAATAATGTTAGTTATTTTTGTTTTGGATACTCAAAATCTAAACTTATCGAAAATAATAAACAATCAGAAAATTTTATCGAATACAGAAATTATTGCAAAAGTAAAACCCGCGACAGTTTACATCGAAACAATAGAGGGTGCTGCTAGTGGAATGATAATCGACTCGGAAGGTTATATTTTGACAAATGCTCATGTTGTCGCTGGTGTTTCTACTGCAAAAGTAAAACTGTCTGATGGTAAGTTGTATTCCGCAGAAGTTAAGGGGCGAGATGAAATTATTGATGTTGCAATTCTGAAAATCAGCGGGGAAGATTTTCCTTTTGTGAAATTTGGAAATTCGGACGAAGTAGCACAGGGCAGTAATGTTTATACGCTCGGGTTTCCGTTTGGTCTGGAGGGAGATGTTAGTTTTAAGGAGGGAACAATTTCAAGACGGCTTAGTGACAGAGATGTAACCTATCTTGAAACTTCTGCTGAAATACATCCGGGCAATAGCGGAGGCCCCTTAGTTAATCACTTCGGGGAGGTAATTGGAATAAATACGGCTGGTTTCGGAGAATCTATTGAAGGAATTACAGTCGGGGAAACAATTAAATTGGTGATACCGATAAATGCTGTTGTTGGACTTATTCCCGATTTAAAATCAGGCCGAGCAATTCTCGTTGAAAAAGACCCAGAGGTTGCTGCCACATCTCAACCATCGACAACCCAAGATTTTATTCTTAACCAAGAGTGCTTGAGTTTAAAAAATGAAATCGCATGGAAACTTGAAAACAAAGATTCTCCGTTTGGGGACGCTTCGCTTGAGCAGATTTTTTACAGTCCAAAAATAAATTCATGTCTATATGTTGAATTCACCGAAAAATTTGGCTTCTACAATAAGCGGCTTATGGATATTCGTAACGACGGATACAGTTCTGACCCTTTAACTATGTGCAGTGCTATATATCCGCTACCTGAAATAAGAGAAGTATATGAAAAAAATGACGGCAATCTTAATCGCTACTACAAAGACATAGTTGGTTGTGATAATTTTGACGAAAAATTGGCAGAATATAAATAGCATGGATTTATCAGACTATATTTTGCTCGGAACTGGATTGTTTGTTGCATGGCAAGCATGGGAAACGCGACAGTTAGCCAAGCTAACAAGAGTCAAAGACCAACCACTTTTGGAAGTTGAATTTCAAAATAAGGGAGCGAAAGTTCTTTTGAAAAATATCGGCCAATCTCCAGCCTATTCGCCATCAATTAGTTCGATTGAAATCGCAACTAATGAGCATTTAGATTTTGACCCTCTACATACTTCTCGTTTACCAATACTGGTAGGCGAAAGTCGAGACGTATGGATGCATCATCAGCGTGTGGATCAGGGATCAATTGAGGGTTTTGTTGAAAGTGCGCCTGTTTTGAAGAATTTTGTAATAAGTAAAGATACTCCCATAAAAATCACCTTGCAGTATTTTGATAAAGATAGCGTCAAACTCCAACGCGATTTATATATAAAAGTTGGAGGAAATAAAATTAGTGGAGACCAGCAGATTTATACGACTACGACTTGCGAGTAGTTTTAGGGGAGCAATCCTTGCCGTTTTATAAAAATGAGAT
>CAYQIR010000006.1:0-12961 GCA_964417625.1 uncultured Candidatus Saccharibacteria bacterium | reverse complement strand
CGCTTAGGACTAGACGTTGGGATCTTATCCATACACACATCACTGACGACCGTTTGGGATGTGTGTATTTGTTTCTCCCCTAGTATATTTATTATTTTCAACAGCATAACTTATAATTTCTAAATTGCAGCTATGGTGTTCTTTGCACCAAGCTTCGCATTTTTCTGCTTGCGCCCGATCTTTATAATGCAAACCGCATTCCGGACATTTAAATAATTCGCTATTAGTATTCAGATGGTTGTTATTGTCCATATTTTTTATCTAAGCTGCCAATAAAAACTTCTCACAGTACCACCGATTTCTGAAATTTTGAGTTCAACGGATTTTGGAGCCGGTGTTATTCGAGTAAAAGTGAGTACCCCTTCTCGATGATGTCCGCCGGGTCCTGTGCCTTCCCAGCGCAACGGCTTATATTCTTCTCCTGGATTATCAACGAGAATTGTCGCTTCAACCATGTCTTGGTTTAATTCTACCGAGTGGGTATTCATAACAACATCAAATTTCCATTCTTTTGATTCCACTCCAAGCTCAGACGGAGTAACGGTTACTGTGACATTCGCTTGTTCATCAATTTTTGTCTCCCAATTTTCAGTCGCAGAATTTTGCAATTTTGCAGAATTATTTAGCACAGGATGATTTATATTATAATTGGCGAAGGCAAGCAAAAATAAAACACCTATTACTATAACTGCTATTAACAAAAGAATTTGTTTCAAATTCATAAATGTTTTTGGAACTTGGTAATCCTGTTAACAATAAACAAAATGCCAAGCATGTTGAAAATAAGGCCGACCCAGAAAATTTCCACTTGATACGCGGCAACAACCGAAAGAGCTCCAGCAATACCGAGTATAGGCACAATGTTTGCCAAATAATGCGCGCAACAAGAAATCATGGCCAGGGTTGAGGTTGTTCCGGTTACAGCCACTGTTTTGCCACCCATTTTTGCGCCTCCGATTTTCACCAGTTCTTTTAGGTAGGAATACAGGCCAATCTGAATTCCAAATCCTATCGCTAGGCTGGTCAAGAAGTACCAATAACCAGAGAACTGAGATAGGGCGAACTGAAAACCAGATACCAGGCTGACTATTATAAAATACAAAAATAGAAGCGATGCGATCGCTATAAAAGCATTGCGGAAAATTTTTATTTTTTGTTTTATATCCACTTATTTAATGGCAACATCCAGACCCTGAATGATTTTTGTGGTTTTTGTCGTTCTTATTAATTTCAGTTTTTTCTTCTTTAGAATTATGTCGCCGCATCATAAATAAATGTATGAGAGGACAAGCAATCAAAAGCGCGTAAAGTAAAAATTTCATAGTTATTTTCTTATCACTAAGCTTGAATTATGCATCCAAACCATATACGAACCGAATATCCATGAAATAACCGCGACTAATACGACCCCCCAAACAAAGCTGCCAAAAGTTAGCCAAGTGAAGCCAGGCAAGGTTTCAAACAATCGGTGATGCAATTCTATTGCCGATTGGTTCCGAAAAGGCAGTAGACCGCCAACTAGACACAGCACATAAACTATTTCCGCACCCAAAACGCACTTGGATACATAAGATTTCAAAGAAAGTTTTTCCATATTGATTTAAAATCAACTTTTAATTATCTGTTTGATAATGAGTACAAGCTTATAAGCTCTTTTATGGCTTTGTTTTCTTGACGCGAGTCGCTAAGCATATGCTTAACATGCCCTCGGAGGTGATTTTCCAAAAGCATCCGGTCCAGGCTTTTGAGCGATAATTGAATGGCTCTGGATTGAGTTATAAGGTTGACGCAATATTCTTCTTCCTCTATTGCCTTTGTTAAGCCGTCCATCTGGCCGCGAATGATTTTAGCCCTATGGACAGCCCTATTTTTCAGTTTTTTATCTAACATAATATAAGATATTTAAGTTACTGAGCAAACGGCTCGGGAGATTTATTGGTGTTGGCTTTGATAAAATCAAGTATAACTTGCCTATCAAAACTCTGAAGTTTTTGGATTCTTCCCCATGAAGCCAGGGCGATAGGCGCGTCATTTTTCGCGCGCGGAGTAAGTATTATTTTTAGTCCTGACTTTGCAATTTCTTCCAAAGCTCTTTTTGTCGCTTCATCTATATCTTTGTATGAGATCCATATGCCACCATGTTCAAGATTGTGTATCAACTGTTCGTCCGGCAATTCGATTTGGGACACTCCCCATTTGGCAGGTCCTTCATAATGAGGTCCAGAGGTAGGGGGGTTGGAGTTGTATTCAATATGGCTGGCTCCAACCAAAATGTGCTCCTGACCCTGAATAGCGACCGCCTCGCCGGGCCTGGGTTTTTGATTTTTTAAAGCGATCACGAGTAAATAAATAATTCCAGTCGTAATAAGCAGACTAATAACCCAAAACAAAATTCTTTTTGTCTTTCCATTCCTTGCGGGCGATCTTTTTTCATTTTTTCTTTGCTCCCGTTCCAGCTCTCTGCGCTCTTGCCGCGTTATTTGTTTGTTTATTTCTGGTTCCATTAATTACCGAATTTTTTAACTCAAATCTTTTTTCTTTTCTTCAAACTCTTTTTTGTCTATCTCGCCCTTGGCATAACGCTCTTTTAAAATATCCAGAGCGGTGGAATTTGAGCCGGAGCGGGCATTTTTCCCGCCGATTTCACGCACAATCCAGACAATCAGAGCAATGAACAAAACCCAGAAAGCAATCATCGTAATACCGCCGCCAAACCAGCCCATCATATTCCCCGCACCCCATCCTCCATAATCATTATATAGTCCGTACATCATATTTTTTAGGTTAGCCGATAATTAATGCATATTCTACAACTTTTTGCCTTTCAATCGAAGCGAGTTGCCGACAACCGATACGGAAGACGAGGCCATCGCAAAGCCGGCAAAGACCGGGTTGAGCAGCCAGCCGAAAATCGGATAGAACAAACCGCCAGCCAAAGGTATGCCGACGATATTGTAGATAAACGCCCAAAACAGATTTTGCTTGATGCCCCGCATAGTAATTTTGGAGAGCCGGATAGCTTTGACCAATTTAGAAATATCACCGTGCAAAAGAGTGATGCCAGCCGACTCAATCGCCACATCAGTGCCGGTCGCCATCGCAATCCCCACATCGGCCTGGGCCAGGGCTGGCGCGTCATTGACGCCATCGCCTGCCATCGCCACCACCAACCTGTGGTTGGAATTTGTAAATTTAAATTTAGAATTTTCAAATCTGCCTTCTTGCAACTCTTTTATTATTCTCAGTTTATCGGCCGGCATCACTTCCGCCACCACTTCGTCTACTCCGATCAAATCGCCGATAAATTTGGCGGTGTTCTTGTTGTCTCCGGTAAGCATCACCACTTTTATGTTCAGTTTGTGAAGATTTTTTATCGCTTCTATCGCCTCCGGCTTGACCGCGTCGGCTACCATAACCACACCGATTACTTTTTCCCTTGTCGCTAAAATCACCGGAGTTTTGCCTTCCTTTGTCGCGCTGAAGCTTTGCGAAAGCGGATTGGTTTCTTTTTCATCTAACTTAAAACCAAGATCTTGCATTAGCTTGGCGTTGCCGGCATAATATTCAATATTTTCAATCGTGCCCTTAACGCCTTTGCCTTTGATGGCTTCAAAATTTTGAACCGAAACAAGGTTGATATTTTTCTCTCTGGTGTGAGAAATGATGGCATGCGCAATCGGATGTTCGGACTTGCTTTCCAAGGAGGCCAATATGGAAAGGAGTTCAAGGTCAGACAAGGTCTGATCTTTGGGTGAAGAAAAATTTTGGATTGAAGTAAGCTCTGGCTTGCCGCGGGTCAGGGTGCCGGTTTTATCTACTTCCTCTTTATTTACCTTATGGAGCTTTTGAAGCGTACCGGCATCTTTGATGAGTACGCCTTCTCGAGCTCCCTTGCCCACCCCGACAATGATGGCGGTCGGCGTCGCAAGTCCCAGAGCGCACGGGCAAGCAATCACGAGAATACCGACGAAGGAAACCAGGCCAAACGAGAGCGCCTGTGAAAATCCCAAATATTGCGTGCCGATAAAGAGCCATGCTCCCAGAGAAACAAAAGACAAAACCAAAACAATGGGCACGAAAACCCCGGAGATCTTATCGGCTAGCGCTTGAATCGGCGCCCTGCTTCCTTGGGCTTCTTCAACCATTTTAATAATTTTAGAGAGCATTGTTTCGGAACCGACCTTGGTCGCCTTGAAAGTGAAGGCGCCGCTTGTGTTTATAGTCCCAGCCACTACTCCGTCTCCTATTTTTTTGGAAACCGGCATCGGCTCGCCAGAAATCATAGACTCGTCTACGTACGACGCTCCTTCGGTAACACTACCGTCCACCGGGATGCTGTTGCCCGGCTTTACGATTATCAAATCGCCATGGACCACTTGGTCAATCGCTATTTCAATTTCTTTGCCGTCGCGAACTACGAGGGCAGTCTTCGCCTGCAGATTTAAAAGCTTTTCTATCGCATCGCCGGTTTTGAGTTTGGACCGAGCCTCCAGATACTTGCCAAGAGTGATGAAAGCGATGACCACAATAGCCACGTCATAGTAGCTTTGTTCAACATTTATAAAAGGCTTTAAACTTTCTTCAAAAGCGTTGATTATAAAACTGTAGAGCACCGCCGTGAGCGTGCCGAGCCCGATCAAAGTATCCATATTGGCTTTGCCGTAACGCAAAAATCTGTATAAGCCCAGCAAATACGGCTTGCCGACGACGAAAAGCGTATAGGTTGCTAGTACCGGCAGGAGATGATGGAAAAATTCGCTCCAAATGTATGGCATCTCCGGCGCAAGCGTAAATTCGGCCAAAATATCCCACCCCATCACAAAAATACTGACGATAACAATCGGGATAAGTGAGAGAAGCTTATTCCTCATATCTTTTAGCTCCGCTAGTTTTTCCTTCTTGGATTGATTAAGACCCAAGTGTTCGGCATGTTCGCTCTCCGACATGCCCATCTCCCTCCCGCTCATAGCCGCATACGCATCTGCCTCTGGCAGAACCAAAGATTTATCCCGAGCGAAGTCTAGGGAGTAGCCCAGCGGTTCTATTTTTTTTGACAGATTCTCTGGATTAACCTTTGCCGTATCGAAATTCACTTTGGCAGTCTCAGTGCCGTAATTCACTTCGGCCGAATGCACTCCTTCAATTTTTTTGAAAGTCTTTTCAATGATGCCGGCGCACGAGGCGCAGTGCATGCCTTTGATCCTATAGGTTGCAGTTTGCATGAGTCTATTTATAGCCATCTGGTTTGTGTCTTCCATGCCGCCAGTATATACCCCCCAGGGGGTATGTCAAGCCGGCTGGGGATAAATAGAAAATCAAAAAATTAAATATAAATGGGTGTGAGCTACCAGACTCTGTAAATCTCCCGAAACCCCGTAAGGTACATGTCATGGTAACCGGCCATTTTTTCGTTCATCTTCCTTGTTTCTTCGCTTTTTTGCATGTATTTTTCAAAAAACTTTTCATAATCAGCCAGATTTTTATACTGGCTGACCATCACTACCTTATTATACTGACCAGTCAGATCGGTCATTATATTTACCACTTCTTTGCTGTCCCCCATCGCTTCTTTAAACATCTTAGCCGCTTTAGAAGCCTGCCCGGGCTTGCAAATAAAAATATCGTGCACTATTATCATAAATTTTTTTGTTAAAATAAATAATAACAGAACACTACTACACCGTTTCGTAAGATTTGATGAAGACGAGAATTTTAATACGTCATTTACTCCACTATCTTTCCGTATCTATACACATGATATTTATCTCTAGCGTTAATTCCGTCGCCGATATTGAATGTGGTAGCGTCAGCTCCTACGACAATTTCTCCATCAAAATAAACTGTCTTTGAATCTTTTGCATAATTTGAAGTCACTCCCACCGGTCTCATAGTTTCTGAATCAGCACCCACAAGAAGCTTGTCCTCATAATACACCTTGTCATCACATTTAAGATAGTAGCCGCCAATTCGATTAAGGTCGCTACACTTTTCTCTGATCACTCCAACATGATCATGCCCGACTACAAAAATATAGTTCTTATCGTAACCGTAGGTATAGCCATACTTACCTCCATCATAGACAGCAAAAGTATTTGCATCAGCTTCAGAAACCATCTTCGTATTGTAGAAGATATTATTTTTATCTTTATAAAATCCATATTTTATAGGTTTAAAAGTGGCGGGATCTGCATCTTCGACTTTCCTATAGCACTGAGCCCATTGATTATCTTCGCAAATTAAAAACAAATAAACGTTAAATTTATCTTTAGGAATTTCACCTCCAACAAAAGTGCTCGAGTCCGAATTTTCCAACATACCTCCCTTGTAATATACGTGGGCTTTATCCTTCGCAAATTGGTCGTCAATTATTTCAAAAGTTTTTGGATCTGCCCCTACCGCAATATCGGTTCCGAAATATACGTAATTATCATCCTTCTTATAATTGCTGAAATTTCCAATATCAGGCAACTCGTTTATTGCCATTCTGCGAGCGAAGTCTGGGGAGCTGGAAGCCATAGCTTGAGCGTTTGCTTCTAGATTCGCATTTATTTCTTCCATTGTTAATTCCCGTATCTGGTCTGGTCTTTGTTTTGGTTGTTTTAGATACCAAACTACAAGGCCAGCCACTACAAGCAAACCAAAAATTATAGAAACTACAATCTTATTTTTTGAATTCTGAATTGGTATCATTTTTTATAACTAATCCGAAATGCGCTGATTATTGCTGATTAATAACCCAACTGAACCATTACAAACCAGACTGAGTGCTGTTCACTCAGTCTGCAATCGATCCAATGTATTTTTGAGTCTTTCAAACTCATATGGATTGACAGGTAATCCCTCGGCGATTGCCGTGTAAAACTCCCCGAGCAAGCATCTCGTTTTTTCAGTCAGAAATTCTCTAACTCTCTTTTCCAACTGAAATTCTCGATGAGGCACGATAACCACCTTCGGTGCGATTCTCGTTGGAGCTTTCCTGTAGGCATGAGGAGCGCTTCCATCCCAACTGCCCAAGTCCGCCGTCCTTGTTTGGTTACAACTCCTCAACCCGCCGCTTAGGTTTCTCGCCACACTCACCAATCTTCCCTCACGGTCAAGAGTGCCGTGAGTCTTAATGTCACGTAATCTTTTAATCATAGTCCTCCAAATAAACTCTCTAGAAAAGACTATATCTTTAAATTTGTATCTTGTCTACTTTTAAAATAACACTCTCCGGTCGCCTTGACTTGTGGTGAGTTGAGTCGAACCATACCACGCTGACCAGTGCTTGTACCCCGGTATATTATTTTATGATCCACTCCAGATAGCAGTATAGTCCGAATCACCTGGTGAGGAATGCGTTCCTCCCGGAGTTCCCGACCCGTCGGCGTTGGTGGCATTAATCGGAACACTGACATCGGGTCCAATTACGCTGTAATCACTGCCTCCTATTGGCACCGCATTAGGATTATGATCCGCGACCGCCGAATTTTGGTTGAATACGGGACAGACGAAACCATCCGTTTTCTCAACCGGCGCTGCCTGTGCGATAAAGGGTGCTATAAGTGCACCTAGCAGTGCAAAAGAAAGCAATATCATTATCATTATCATGCGTGAATTTAGTGTCATTAAGTTCATAGTTGTTATAAATTAATTATAAATCAAAGCTCGCAGTCTATAATTGCTCATAAGTAAGCTGCGAATTGCATAATGTTAATTCTCGACTCATAGTAATGATAATTGGCTATATATGAATTATAGATGAACTAAGAATCAGAGTTATCCACTTCTATGTGATTTGACAGGATTCAGCCACGGAGGTAATATTTAAGCATTAACGCAAACACTTAAATATGTTAGAGCCAGTACAAATATCAAAAATCAAGAAAACTATTAAGGAAACTAACTCTGTCTTAGTTGGTATTTTTGGTGTGTTGGGAGACAAAAATAGGTTTCTTATCATGAAGCTCCTTATTGATCAGGGTGAGATGTGTGTTAGCGATATAGCAAATGTGCTTGATATTTCGGTATCTGCAGTATCCCAACATTTACGGATTCTTGAGATGTCGAAAATGGTGGAGTGCGAAAGGATGGGTCAGATGATGTGCTATAAACCCAAAATAGATGATCCGAGCATTAAAAAAATCATTAATTTAATAATTTAATTTAAAAGTAATTAAAACAAAATTAAATAATATGTTTGCTCTCGTTATCCCATCGTTCATAGCCGGCCTTCTAACGTTCCTGGCACCATGCACTCTGCCTTTAGTGCCTGCATACCTTACTTTTGTCGGCGGAGCGTCGGTAAAAGATTTGGGCGACGAGGAGAAAAAGAAAAAAGCCAGAGTAAAAGTATTTCTAAATGGTCTATTTTTTGTTCTTGGTTTCAGTGCTGTATTCATTGCCTTGGGACTCTTTGCAGGTACCGTAGGCGGGTTTATCCACTCAGGAAGACTGTGGTTTGCCCGTATCGGAGGAATATTGATCATAATCTTCGGACTTTCAATGCTCAATATCATAAAGATTCCGCAGCTATTATATGAGAAGAAATTCAGCATTAACGCCAACAGCGAACGGAGAGGTACTTACGGATTCTCATTTCTTTTGGGTACCATATTCGGTTCTGGCTGGACACCATGTATAGGCCCGGTACTTGGTTCGATATTAGTTATAGCTGGTTCAAGCGCTACTGCCGGATCAGGAGCATTACTTCTCTCTGTATTCTCTCTCGGACTTGCTATTCCATTTTTACTCATCGCTCTTGGAATCAGTAGGTCACAGAAATTTATAGATAAATATGCAGACAAGCTCGGATTTGTGACAAAAATCGGCGGACTTCTCATAATCGGTCTCGGGATACTACTTCTCACCGATAACATGTATTTCCTAGTTTCTTGGGGATACAAACTGCTGGAGTTTATAGACTACGACAGGTTATTAAATTATTTATAAAAATATGACCCATTCGATAAAAACTCAGGGTCATGGTAAATAAAATTGAACCATGAAAACTCAAACAATAATAATGAACGTTATGGTGGTAATACATTTAATCGGAGGTATAAGTATTGTGTCTAAAAAAAACCCGGCTTCAGAAACTGCTGCTAATACAACATCCAGCGCTCAAGCTGCCCCAAATTTTTCTCTGCAGGATTTAAACGGTAACACAGTTACTCTTGCTGACTACAAAGGAGTCAAACCAGTAGTTTTGGATTTCTGGGCAACATGGTGCCCGAATTGCCAGAGGGACATGCCCCGTCTCAATCAATATTACGAGAAATACAAGGATCAAATTGAAGTAATAGGAGTAAACCTGCAAGAAAATAAAAGTCTGGTAGAAAAATTTGTAGAGCAAAGAGGTCTAACTTTTCCCATTGTGCTTGATCCAGCCAGTCTTGCATCAAGAAGCTACAGTGTGAGATACACGAACTACCATGTTCTTATAGATAAGGCTGGGAATATTGTTAAGACTGTTCCGGGTGATATAAGCGAAAGTGATATTCAATCGTTAATCAATTAAATTTTATGGGAAAAACAACTAATCATATAAAACCAATAGTCTATACCTGCCCCGAATGCAAAATGAGATATCACGATAAAGAAACCGCCAGAAAGTGCGAGGAATGGTGCAAGAAAAACAAGAGCTGCAATCTAGATATCATAAAGTACGCAATTAAAGAAGATGAACACTCAAATTAAAATTATAATCGTAATTCTTATTCTTCTCGGCTTTGGAGCTTTTTGGTATTTCGGAAGAAATAATCAGAGCACAGATTCTCAAATAGATTTATCAAAAGAAACCGCATTTCAAAGTAAGGGGTTAAGCACAAATACAGCCAAAGCTTCCATACCGCTTGAAAAAGTTCTCGACGGGGGTCCGGGTAAGGATGGCATACCGGCTCTGACTAATCCTAAGTTCGTAAGCATAAAAGAAGCAGAGAAAAGTATTAAAGATGATATGGATGGGTTGGTCGTCTCCGTTGGTAATTCGGTAAAATTCTATCCATACAACATCATGGTCTGGCATGAAATAGTTAATGATGTTGTCGGTGGTAAACCACTCGCGATCACTTTCTGCCCTCTCTGCGGATCAGCTATAGTTTTTGAAACAACTGATCAATTTGGAGTATCAGGAAAACTTTTTGAATCAAATCTTTTGATGTATGACAAAAGCACCGAATCTCTGTGGTCGCAGTCTATAGGAACTGCTGTTGTCGGAGACAGAACCGGAGAAAAATTAACCATCTATCCGTCTCAAGTACTCTCTTTCAAAGCATTCAAAGATAAGTGGCCAGATGGAAAGATTATGAGCACTAATACTGGCTATAGCAGAAATTATGATCTGTATCCTTATGGGGATTACAACAACAATGATGACTTATATTTTCCCATTTCAATAAAAGACAGCCGTTTCCCCGCAAAGGAAATTATGTATGTTGTCAATGCTTACGACACTTCCGTAGCCTTCCCGGTAAAGCAGTTGAGTGAGTCACCCGCATCAGTTGATGTGGGTGGCAACAAAGTTACGGGAGCGATAATAGACGGAGAAATTATCGTAAAAGACGTATCAGGAAAAATTTTACCCGGCTATCATGAAATGTGGTTCTCTTGGGCGATTCACCATCAGGAAGATGGAGTCGTTTGGAAAAAATAATATGGAACAAAAGCATATTGAATAATTATTAAAATAATAAACAAATCTGTATGAATCATGTTCACTCAAATAATCCAGAGCTAGATTACGACCATATAATTGATGGAATTTATATCGGCACACACCAGTGCTGTATTATGGGTCTGGCTGATGTTCTTAAGAAAGAAGGAATAACCGCCGACATTTCTCTTGAAGAAGACCGTATTGATGCCCCGTTCGGAGTGGATATATACCTTTGGATCCCCGTTGCTGATCATACAGCTCCAACAGATGATCAATTATCATTTGGAGCAGAATCGTTGGAAAAACTTATAGCTCAGGGAAGAAAAGTATATGTCCATTGCAAAAATGGCCACGGCAGAGCTCCGACACTAGTCTCGGCATATTTGATACAAAAAGGATACGGACCGAAAAAGGCTATAGAATTTATTGCTTCAAAAAGAAAAGGGGTCCACACACATAAACCTCAAGAAGAATCCTTGCAAAAATATTACGAAAATTTTAAAAAATAACGGATAATCTTATAAAATCAGAAGAAGTAAAAAGAAAACTGAAAGAAGCGAAAGAAATAATTTATATTTTTTCGTAATAAGTATGTTTTCCGGTTTTTCCGACTTGCCGGATTTTTCCTTCTTTTTCTAGAGTTTCTAGATAGTGTTTATCGGCTCATTTCCTTGTCCCGCCGTAGCCTCTGGCGAAGGAGGAGCGGGTTCAGTTTGTATTGGTTCCGGAGCTGATTGTGATGTTTCGTTAGGCATGAAAATATGTTACCACTTTTAAAAGGAAACCGCCCAGAATTTCTCCTGGACGGCGTGTAAAAACAGGGCGACCTATTACTCGGGGATCTTATAGGCTGGGGCGACAGGTGGCAAATCCTGCTCAACCAAATCCACTCTGATGCCAATGAGAAGGCCCATCAAGGCATTCAAAAGATCGACTTTGTTCCCGTCCGCAAGGGCAGAGAGAAATCGCAACCAATCTTTATGATCTTCCGGCATTTCTGCGAAGAATTTCTTGCTGTCTTCACCTTGCCACCCTCTTCCTGTCTCTTCGACTTGAATCTGGTGAGTCAAAGCATCAAGCAGTTATCCTCCCAAGCATATTTGTGTTCATACTGGCTCTGTTCTGGTTTTTTGTATCGTCCAAACAAATTGCTCTGGAGCCTAAGTCGGGTATTATTTCCCAAAATATAAGTGTAGGCAAAGCCGTATCTATTTCGGCACTGAATGTTCTGGCGACTTCCGTCGCAATGCTTTTTCTCGGAGCATTTTTGGTGAATTTTATTCTCAAAATATTTATGTTAATTACGCCGCAGGGAATGGATGATTACCTAATTGGTGCAAATCTGATTGTGGCTCTAATTAGCGTGATATTTAGTATCTCGCTCCTAGTAAATCTAATAAGAAACTTTGCAGTGGCAATAAGAGCCAGACTTGATAGCAATGAATTTAAGAAAACACAGTTAAAAATTTTCAAAAGCGTCGCCGCGATAGGATTGCTGGTCTCTTTATTAGTATCGATTTTTTGGTATACAGCGTATCTATTTTGGAGTCAGTCCCCGTTCTTTTAAACATTTTCATTGTCTGTTTTTATTGTAATTCTTTGCTACCCAAAACATGAAAATAAAAAACCCTGGAACAAATATATAAGGAACCAAACGGCTGAACCCCGTAAATAGAAGAATGAGACAAACTAGAATCAAAATAAGAAAAAACCAACCCAAACTTACTGGCATTTTTCTCTGCAAATCTGCCTTTCGGACACTCTGAGCAGCACCCCCTAACCCAGGTTGAGATGATGCTTGTATTAACGCTGATATTTTTAAACTTTGTGCAAAAAATTTTTCAAAAATTGATGGAAGTGCATAACCAAACCAAAATGCAATTATAAAGAAAAAAGGCAATAACCAATTAGACCATGAAGGTAATTCAGCTATGAATTTGTCCGCAACGAAAATGGGGACTGCTAAGCCCAATAGTAGACTTGAAGCAAAACCGTAAAGCAAGCGCTTACCCAAATTTGTTTTTTCCATAATTTAGCGTGCCATAAACATTACTCAGATTTTAATTTTGTCTCTACCTCTCTTATCCTTGCCGCATTTTCTTCCAGTTGCAAATTTAAATTATGACTATCTCCTGGCAGTTCTCTCATTTTTCTCATCAGTTCAGATCTTTCGTTCCAGAGTTGTTTTTGCTCATTCTTTAATTCGCTTTCTTGTTTAGGTGCTTGTGGAGCATCAAATGATTCCACCCCCATATATTTTATATTAATTTTAATAGCCACAATATAACATTTTTATGCAATAAAGTTATCCACACCAATTTCCTT
>CAYQIR010000005.1:22815-30389 GCA_964417625.1 uncultured Candidatus Saccharibacteria bacterium | reverse complement strand
TTAAATTACTCGGATACATCGGGCAAAATAAAGTATTCTCACTAAACTCCGTGAAGGCTTTAAGGAATATAAAATATTGCGCGATCATGCTAAGTGCCTTAATTGTGATAGCAGCAATATACATAAGAGTATCTTTTGCTTTTCATGCTCAAGATGTTCAGGGTGACGACCCTGCAGGTTTTATGGCCGTATCTATTGTGGCTACTTTTATTTCTATCGTAATCGCCACTGCCGCGGCCGTATTTGAAAGGACTTTGCAAAATGCTGTAGATATCAAGTCTGAGAACGACTTAACCGTTTAACGCTATGGCAATTATTATTAACATCGACGTTATGTTGGCGAAGCGGAAGATGAGCGTCACCGAACTTACCGAGAAAGTCGGCATCACGATGGCCAACATCTCTGTCTTGAAAAACGGCAAGGCAAAAGCAATTCGCCTCTCAACGTTGGAGGCAATTTGTAAAGCATTGGAATGCCAGCCTGGTGATATATTGGAATATAAAAAGTAAGAACGGCGTATTGTATTTTCGTAGGCGGACTTTGTCACGCCGTAGCCTCGGCGAAGCCCGCCTCCGCTCCTAGGGCGGAGCTTCGGCGAGGCGAAGGCGGAGACGATGTCCCGAAATTAGAACCGAAGCGACTTAATTTCAGGAACGTAGATAAAATTATACGGAATCTAAGGCGAATCTACCAAGAAAATCCTGCTTTGTTCGAGGTACCTACTTTTGCCCAAAAACAGTATTAACTACTTGCTCAACTTCTTTATCTGAAAGCTTTGAGCCGGCAAGACGAGTTGATGCGCCGGTCGAGGCTATGAGAGTAGCACGTTTGAGTTCCACCAAACGTTCTGACGAGATACCAAGATTCTTTTTATTGGTTTTAGGCTTTGTCATAAAATTTCAGAATAATTAAGAGCAGGATATAGAATAGATTTTCCGTTTACTATGTCCTCAATTGGCACCCATTCAGCATCAAACTCTGAATATGGCTCAACGATATGGATTTTATCTTGCTCGTAGAGAGCTTTATTAGAAAGGTCACCTTTATATAGAAAAACGATTTCGTGTCCTGGGATGCCATTATACTCAAAAATATTTTCTACAACCTTTGCTAGTTCTAGATTTTCTACTTCACATCCCAGTTCTTCTCTAACTTCTCTCCTTACTCCTTCTTCGGTCTTTTCTCCAAAATCAACGCTTCCTCCGATAACTCGGTAGAAGGTTTCGCCTTTCTTTTCGTCATAACCTTTGGACGCAAGAGTTTTGCCTTCGTGATTAAAAAGGCACATTGCTTTTATTCGGATTTTCTTTTCTTGTTCCATAAGTTCGAATCCCTTCAGGGTTTTGACATTTTAACACTTTTCGATTTTTAAATGTACCGCAAAATAAGGGGATTTTATCGTTAATTTTCAAAACTACTGGCGGAAGGGGTGGGAGTCGAACCCACGTGCCGGTTTGACCCGACCATCCGATTTCGAATCGGCGCCGTTATGACCTCTTCGGTACCCTTCCAATAAACATAAAACTACCATTTTTTTGCATTATTATCAAAAAATGTTATATTTTTAATGCTTCGCTTGCGGGCTTGCCCCGCGAAGTCCCGCGGAGCGAGACGAAGTGGGGCCCTATCGTCTATCGGTTAGGACACAAGCTTTTCAAGCTTGGAAGCAGGGTTCGACTCCCTGTAGGGTCATGACAACAAAAATGAGCTCTGGTGTTGCCAGAGCCATTTTTGTCCATGACCCTAAGCAAACCAACTGCTTGGTTTGCGTCAGGGGGCGAAAAGGTTCTCCGTTATGATTTGAAATTTTCAATTTCAAATCATCGGAAACCTGTACTGCGGCTGTAAGCCGAGACATTCCCTGTAGGGTCACAAATTACAACACATTTTTAAAAAGGAAGAGGGAAACCCTCTTTTAGTGGTAGATTTTTATATTGCGTGTAAAATAGGCCATTATGATTATATTAGGCATTGAGACAAGCTGTGACGAGACGGCGGTAAGCGTAGTAGTGGCAGAAGGCGATCTAGATTCGCTTGGTTTTAAGGTACTCGGAAGCGCCGTCCACAGCCAAATAGAAATCCATAAACCTTATGGAGGAGTTTTCCCCACCCTGGCAAAGCGCGAACATATAAAAAACCTGCCGATTGTATACAAGCAGGCGCTGTCAAATGCAAAAATCAAAGAATCGGAAATAGAGATTATCGCGGTTACCGTCGGCCCGGGATTGGAACCGGCATTATGGACTGGTATAAATTTTGCAGAAGATTTGTCAAAAAAATTAAAAGTTCCGGCTGTTCCAGCCAACCACATGGAGGGACATATTGCATCAGTTTTGTTTAACAAAACTGATGAATTTTCAATTTCCAATATTCAATTTCCAATATTAGCTTTGCTAATATCCGGCGGGCATACTGAACTTGTATATCTAAAAAGCTGGACGGAAAAAGAAAAAATCGGCGAAACCAAAGATGATGCGGTTGGCGAAGCCTTTGATAAAGTGGCGCGAATGTTAGGCCTGCCTTACCCGGGAGGACCCGAAATCTCTGCATTAGCAGAAATTGCGCGGAAAAACGCAAAACAAACGCAGAATAACGCGGAAAAAATTCTGTATGATTCTGCGTCCAGTCAGCGTAATTCTGCACCTAGATTTCCAAGACCGATGATTCATTCAAAAGATTTTGATTTCTCCTTTTCAGGACTAAAGACCGCTGTGCTTTATTATTTAAGAAATTTGAAAAATCCTTTTTCGCCCCAAGTTCAGAAATGCACGGATATTTTCTTGCTAGAAAATTCCTGCGTAGCACGGCTGGAGTCAGCTTCGCAAGCCATTTCTGAATCTCGTGGCTCAGAGAATTTTTCAAAAGAAACAGTATTAGCGGTTGCCCGAGAGTTTGAAGACGCGGTGATTGAGACACTCATTTCAAAAACAAAAAAAGCACTGGATGAGCTGTCAAAGGGCGTCTTTTGGGACCAGGGCAGTTCAAAGACGCCCTTTGACAGCATCAAAACTTTAGTAATCGGTGGTGGGGTTATTGCTAACAAAGCCCTCCGGGAAAACTTTTTGAATCTCAAGAAATATTATCCGGAGCTAAAAATAATGATACCGGAAAAATCTTTGACCACTGATAACGCCACTATGATAGCGGCAGCCGGATTTATAGAATATTTAAGAGGAAAAAAAGGCAGTCAAAAAGAATTGCGGGCTGATGGCAATCTTGATATAAATTAATTTTTCTTTGGAGGCTCTTCAATTACCTCTTCTTCGCCGCTATCAATAATAATCTCTTCTTCAGGCAAGGCGCTGGGAGCCGGCAAAACAATGACAGGAGATTCTTCCGGAGCGGAGTCTTTAACAACAGGCGCTTCTTTTTCACCGGGCATCTCTGTTTCCAAAGTAATAAACTTGCCTGCGTCCGGTTTTGTATTATCCAAAAACCTCCATGCCACAACGATAACGAGAGCGAGCAGTATAAGCAAAAATATAATGAAATATCTGAAATCGCTGAATATCTTTTGGGGCAAAGCAAATAACGATATGGCTACGTTTCTGGCTACCGAACTGGTGGCTGCAGCAGTTGTTGTAGCGCCTTTTACATTGTCCTTTAACTCCACAATCAGTCCATTTTCAAGGACATTTCCATTGCCGCCCCATATTGATACAGTGCTTTGATTATAACCATAATAAGAGGCTGGGTAACTTACAATTTGGCCGGCCGCATTCCTGTCAGGAGGGTTTTCTCCAGATCTAAACGAGATTATTTCATATTGATGATCTTCCGTTAACGGAAATGGCGCTTTACAGTAAATCTCATTTACCTTTTTACGAGTTAAAATATAAGTAAATCCAGTAGTAACCCTAGGCCCCCATGGCTCAAGAATATCTTGGTTATATTTGATTTGGAATCTCTCAACTGCCTGGAATGTAGCCTGGTCATATATCCCAGTCAAGGACAAACTTTCTCCCTCAAAGACATTTAGGAAAGACTGGAGTTTCAATACTTCCATCGGGTCATTTTGCCAATCTATCTTCAAGAAATCTCTTAAGTAGAAACAGCTGGTAGCTCCAAGTATTTCGCCAGCAGGAGCAAGCAAATTGCTTATATCATGTCTGCGGCCGCCTATGCCGCCGCCTCCACCGCCACCATTGGTGCTACCGCCTCCACCGCCACCTCCCCCTCCACCGCCCCCTCCACCGCCTCCAGGAGTGTTAACCGTAACATCCGTGCTGGTAGTATTATCGGAAGGATTAGCATCGGGCTCCGTAGAAGATGCGACAGCCGTATTGGTTATCTTTTGTCCCTCCGTACCGGTTGCTATAGTGGTAACAATAGTCAGAGTTGATGAAGCCGTATTGGTCAGGTTGCCTATGGTCCAGATGCCAGTAGTGGTGCTGTAATCGCCAAGCGTAGAAGTAGCCGAGATAAAATTCAGGCCGCCCGGCAATTGGTCGCTAACGGTTACGTTTGTCGCGCCGACAGAGCCGTTGTTTACAATACTAATCGTATAGGCCACCGTATCTCCCCCATTGGCAGTAGTTAAATCAGAAGTTTTGACTATTGTCAGGTTAGGATTATTGGACCCGCCTCCTCCGCCGCCACCAGTAGTAACTGTGACAGTAGTAGTGGCGCTAACGGCACCATATTGGCCGGTGCATGACATTCCGTAATCCGTGGTGCTTGAGGGTGACACTATCTGTGAACCGGAAGTAGATGACGCAACAGTCCAGCTCGCCTCGCAAGATGCTGTATTTTGAGAGATCCAGGAAAGTATAGAGGAGCCACCACTCGTGATGATGCCTGGATTAGCCGTCAAGGACAGTGTCGGTACTGGCAAAGGAACCACTGTTACGGTAGTAGTGGCGCTAGCCGAGCCCCCTGCTCCGGTGCAAGTAATACCGTATTCAGTCGTGCTGGCAGGGCTTACGATTTGGCTTCCGCTGGTAGAGGTTGCTGTGGCCCACAAAGCAGAGCAATTTGTCGCATTGGTTGAAGTCCAGGAAAGAGTGGAAGTTCCGGCTGGAAAAATTGTACCCGGATTGGCGGTAAGAGCAACAGTCGGAGCCGTGGATCCGCCACCGCCAGCCGGACTAACAATGATAGTTCTTGAAGTTGACGCGCTAAGTCCTCCAGAATCAGTAACAGAGTAAACGCGAGTGTATGTGCCGACTACAGCCGTATTGACCGTGCCGGTTGCGGTAATCTGAGATGTTAAATCGCCGTCTTCGGCATCGGTAGCAGTCGCTCCCGGATCAACAAAGGCATTGCCGACCGTCAAACTGAATGGGTTGGCTCCGATCAGAGTGATTACGGGAGGAGTATTTTGCTGCAGCCCGCCGCACCCCAATTTTTTTACCCGCACTACCACGTCATTGAAATCACTGTCAGAAGCGGGGCTGAATGATGCTCCTATCAACAAATCCTCAAATCCCAAAATATAATTTTCCGGGAGGATGCCCGATGCGTTGCGGGCATCATACGCAAGAACCTGCCTGGAAGAGTTCCCATTTTTTGCATCTTCTGACGATATAAATATGTTTGTGGCGTCTTCAACGTAATCTGCATTAATGGCAAATGAGATGCTCTGGGTTGATGGAACAGTGAAAGATAATTTTTGTCCTTTAGAAAAAACCGGAGCATTCGGATATAAAGTATTTGGTCCGGATCCGGATTTAAACAGAGGCACGAAGGTTCCAATATCTCCATTTACATAGTATCCAAAAACATTCCCTCCGGCGGCGCTTTGGTCCAAAAATTCAACTTCGAATGTCGTCGATGCCTGGTTTAAAATTCCCCATGTTTGGTAATTTTTTTGTTCCGAATTAACATTGTTTACATACCCCGCATCATTGATTACAGCCTGGAGCGTCTTGTCTCCATGCAGATTAAGGATAGCGATATTAGTACTTCCGGACGGGCTTGGGATGAAGCCGCACAAGGAAGGAGTAACCGGATTAACCACCACTTGCCGAGTCGTGCTGGCCGAAAGCCCGCCTGAGTCGGTTACCGAGTACACAAGAGTATATATGCCGACGGTAGTGGTACCGACTGTGCCCGCAACCACAATTTGAGACGTTAGATCGCCGTCTTCAGCATCGGCAGCAGTCGCTCCCGGATCAACAAAGGCATCGCCAACCGTAAGGTTAAGCGGGTTTGCTCCTATGAGAGTGATGACCGGAGGAGTGTTCCCTGGAATGTTGACGCACGAGTCTCCGGATGAGGAGCTTGATGATGACGAACTGCTGGAAGAAGAGCTGGACGATGATGAATCGGAATCGGAAGAGGAGGAACCGGAAGAAGACGAACTAGATGACGAAGAACTGGATCCAGAACAAGAAGACGAGCTGGAGGACGAAGAGCTGCTGGAACTTGAGGAAGAGCTTGAAGAAGATGTTGGAGTTGATGATGCAGTATCGGATGAGGAACTAGAGGATGACGAGCTGCTAGAAGATGAACTAGAGGAGGATGAAGATGTTGGAGTGGTAGAAGCGCTTTCGTCGGAGGAGGAAGAAGACGAAGCACTTGAGGATGAGGAGCTAGACGAGGAAGACGTGCTTGATCCGTCATCAGAAGACGATCCGGAAGAAGATGAGCTGCTGGAACTAGAACTTGAAGAGGAAGAGCTGCTAGACGAAGATCCTTCTGTCGTTTGCGTATCCTCTGCAACTGTAACTGTTGCGGTATTATCGGTGCCGGTAGAAACATTTGTGCTTGCAGAAACAGTCAGGCCATCAACAGTCACAGATGCCGCGGCAGAAACCTGCGAAATATCACCGGCACTGACACTGCTATCTGTGGTAGCTGTAACGTTGGTTATGCTGTTTTCCTCTTCAGCAAAAGCGACTCCCGCCGGCAAAATTGAGGAAAATACTAATGAAAATATAAACCATCCGGATATTAATATCTCTGCTTTTTTAAAACTTTTTGAAAACATAAAAATTGTATACGACGTATAATTAAAGCTCTTTAATTATACGGTTATCATACTTCCATAATCATTAAGAAAGTCAAGAGCATTTACTTTAAATAATATTGCTTATGACTATATTTTGCAACATTTTTTACAAATGCAGATACTAACGGTTAAAAATGTCTTTTATAAAATATTTTTATCCAATAAAGACAAGCAAAAACATAAAAGTCATGCTGTATATCTAAATATTGTCCTTTAGTGATGTCTTTTAAAATAAAAGACCCTGCCACCTTTTGAGTGACAGGGCCGGAGAACTAAAGAACTTCTTCGTTAAGGTTTGGGAGCAGTTTGTGCTTGACCTTGGGATTGGCTTTGTGCCTGCCCTTGACTCTGCCCCTGATTCTGGCCTTGGGTCTGGGTAGCAGATGCTCCAGACGTAGAGCCAGATGTGGCTCCTGCGGCTGCGCCCGATGTTGAACCGGATGCTGCTCCAGACGTGGAGGTTGAGTTCCCCGATCCAGAAACATTTCCTCCGGCGCCACCGGTTGCATTTGAGCTTCCGCCGGTTGCGTTGGAATTGCCGGAACCAGACACAGTGCCGCCGGTTGCCACTGAACCAGAAGCCGAGCCAGAAACTGCACTGACCGGACCAATCGTTCCGCC
>CAYQIR010000005.1:0-22715 GCA_964417625.1 uncultured Candidatus Saccharibacteria bacterium | reverse complement strand
GTAGCGGAACCGCCTACTACCGTGATGGGCGCAACACTGCTGCTACCGCCTCCACCACCACCTCCCCCTTCGCCACCTTGACCGCCCATACCGATACCGCCTTCACCACCTCGAGCGGTGTTGTTATTCACCGGAGCGATAGTGGGGTTGACGCTAGTTGTTGGACTAACCGTTGTGCTGGGATTGTTCACCCCAACATTCTTGACGTTGGTCACATCCGGATTGCGGGTTTGCATCCCGATTTTTATATTCTCGGATGCCTGGACAGTCGCTCCGGCAGTAACCGTAGCCGCCTGAGTAGTAGCTTCAGCGTTGGTAGCTGCCACCGCCTGCGCGGCAGCACCCTGAATTTGGGCGACATTCATCGCGTTCGCCCCCTGAATAGTTGTAACATCGCGGGCAGTGTTGCCCTTAATGATCGCCACGTCGCTAGCCGTCGCCCGCTGAACATTTGCAATGTCCAGGTTGCGATCGGCATTGTGCTTAACCGCACCCGCGTTAGCGTGTGCAGAATTTTCCAGTGCCGCTGGCAACCTGATTCCCAGAGCCGCGGCACCGACACCTACACCGGCACCCATGATAGCGAAGCCGCCATCCTTGGCCTTGGCCCAACGGTCACGCTTCAACTCATAAATGATGTGTTGCGTAGTTTCCGTTGGAGGCGCCTGCTGTTGAGGCAGGCCGCTCAAGTTCAAGTTGATCGTGGCCGGCACATTCATATTGTTTGTAACCGCCGCCTGCGTCGGCTGCGCGGTCGCTTGAGAATTTTGCGCTTGCGGGGGCGGAGTCTGTTGAACTGTTTTGACCGGAGGTGCGGGAGGAGGCGGGACGGAAATCAGTTTGATTCGATTCGCCCACGGCTTCCCTTTATACCGGCAGTCTGCCAAGTATAGAGGCACCGGTCTCTTTTGTGAGTCAAGCTGATAAATTACCACAGCCTTCTCGGTGAGAACTACCTCCGGAGCTACCTGCCCCGGCCATTCGTTGTAGACACGAGCACCAACGAGACGAAGACTCGCTGCAGTATCTCGAGGCATAGCCTCGATCGCTTTTCTATTTTCGCCGTACGAGGGCTGCTGAAACACCGAGTTGGAAACCCAGTTTAGATCTCCAGCTGGAACCATGTACCGCAATTGCGGCCGGCTCCCGGCAGTCTCAACTTCCTCGCGAGTAGGGACCGACACCTCGGCCTTTTCTACCGCGACCGGCGCCGCGAAAGCGAAATTTTTCGCGCTGGGCGTCAACATTGAGATGGCAGTCAGCAGACCCACACCAAACGTACGTGTCATTAGGTCCGGATTGAAACCGAGAGCGGTGCCACCATACCTGGTGGTTTTCTGTGCCACTACTCGGAGAGTCTTTTTCGGGTGCATGAACGGCCAAGCGACCGTTCGGAACGGAGCAGTGAGAACGTTTTTCATCGTATTCTTTCCTTTCTTCGGCCCACCGGCCGAAACTTCCACTTCAATGCGCTGGATTGGCTGAACAAATTCTTTCTGCGCGACTTTTAGAGTCGGCGCTGATTGATTCGCCAGCGAGGTTGAAGATTGGGGTGGAGGTTTTTGAGACTCTGCCCAGTGGATTACGGGCTTCTGCGCCGGAGCCACTCTGGGCGCCGGAACAACTTCGATCCTTGCACGCACCGCGGGCTTAGTATCCTCCTTCGGTGCCGTTTCAGGGCAAGGCGGACAAGGCAGACAAACCGGTTTAATCTCCGGCGCCGCTTCAACCTTCCGCTCTGCCAGTTGGACCGCTTTTTCATGCGGTGTCTGAGTTGCTACAGCCGGGCGCTCTTTGCGCGACACAGCTGCCACCCACTTCTTATCCAATGCCGGCAGTGATGCCAAGCACGGAATCGTCAGAATCCAGCCCACTTCGATGTGGTCCGGGTTAGTTGCCAAGGTCCGGTACTTACCGGCGTTAACGCGAGCTAGCTTATAATTCTTCAGCTCGCGGCTGTCGCCGTACATCTTGGTTGAGATCCCCCACAACCCACCTTTCCTGTCCACATGTCCGACCCGATGGGCACGGACACTGCATACCGGAGCGGGAGGTGTAGTTTTTACTACTGGTGCTTGTTTTGCTGCCGGAGCCACCTTAGGAGACGACAGTTTGCCCTTTAAGAGCAGCCATCCTCCTGTCAAAGCGACTACAGCGACAGCGGGAACGATAATGGTCTTTCTGCTAGCCATCTTCTTCCTTTCTGAAAAACCGGCAGCAAAATCTTGCTCGCTTCGAATGATAGCCACGAGGTGTGAATGTCCCTTTTTACAGGTAACAAACCACTTATGGACTTTCACATTAAAGCGGTATGGATTCAGCCATTCCAAACGTTTGGTTTTTATCTTTTGTAGACGTCCCCTTTTACAGGTAACGAATCATCCGATAAAAATTAGCCATCCGGAATGTTTCCGATTTTTCTTTTCTTGCGGTCTGTTTTCGGTTTGTGAGCTCGCGCTCACGGAAAATTTCAGAGATTATAGAGTAAAGATATGATTGCGGGCGGCGCTTTTGACGGCGCCACTCTTGGTTAGCTGTCAGAATTCAGTTTTTGGCAGCGATAAATTTTGCCGCCGAGACCCTTCTCTTGTCCCACGCCACAGGAGAGATAGGTTTCCCCTCCACATGGGTAATGCGCACTTCACCATCTATCAACCGAGCAACGCACTCATCAACGACCTGTGACGGCCGATCAGATCCTCCCGGAAGAATAAGAGTAAAGAGTTGTTCCGGTTTCTTTTCCAGAGCTCTTTTGATTTCATGGAGCCCAGGATCGAAAATCTTTTCTGGAATCGGCTCTCCTTCTTTCATACTTGAAGGAATTATCACAACTTTACTGACTCGGCTTTTGCGAATCAAAAGCCAAGCGAGAAAGATGCCGAAAAGAACGGCACCCCCAATGACGGACCAGACAATGCGCTGTGTGCGCAGTTGGTTGTCATTGGCCTGTCGCGCTTCCCGCGCGATGGATTCCAGTTTTGCCTCGGCCCTTTGCTGGGCCGCGGCGTTTTCTTCCACCATTTTCTGGTGAGCCACAGCGTCTTTGGCGGCCGCATTAAGAGCGGCTTTCCGGGCCTCACGGCCCTCGCGCTGAAGGCGCTGAATCTCGCGTTGCAACCCCCGCACGTCTTCTTGAGACGCCGGAGCCGCAGGTTTCGGGTCGTTCGCTTGGCCGAAGGCCGAAACGAGCGTGAAAACCAAGGCAAAAATAGTCTTCATCTTCTATCCTTTCTTTGTTCCTTAACTATAACGGTTTCCCGTATTTGTCAAAGAACCAATATGCCCCATTGTTAGCATAATTCTAGCCATTTGTCTAGAGTCTGATTTTATTTGTCTTTTAGTTTGGGCTAAACGGCCATTTTGATGTATTATATAAAAAATGAATAACGAAGAACTGAAAAAGCCTTATAACCCCAACGACCACGAAGACCTGATATATAAAAAATGGGAGGAAAGCGGATTTTTCAATCCGGATGCTTGCTTGAAAGCGGGCGTTACCTTAAAAGACGCTGACTATTTTTCAATAGTGCTTCCGCCGCCGAACGTTACAGGCACTCTGCATATGGGCAGCGCTTTCATGCTGGCCCTTGAAGATATTATGGTTCGCTACAACAGAATGCGGGGGCTCAAAACTTTATGGATACCGGGAACCGACCATGCCGCCATTGCCACCCAATCCAAAGTTGAGAAAATAATCCAAAAGGAGGAAGATAAAAATAGGCACGATCTCGGTCGGGAGGAATTTTTGAAAAGAGTGGAAAAGTTTGCCGCTGAAAATCACGATACCATCGTGCATCAGATGAAAAAGATGGGTTGCTCGCTGGACTGGTCTCGGGAAGCTTTCACTCTGGATGAAAAAAGGAATCTGGCAGTCAAAACGGTATTTAAGAGAATGTATAAAGATGATAAATTGATTTATCGCGATTACAAAGTAGTCAACTGGGACCCAAAAGGTCAAACAACGATTTCCGATGATGAAGTGGTGTACGAGGAACGCAAGGCTGTGATGTATACATTCAAATATTCGTCTGATTTTCCCATTGCCATTTCTACCACCCGTCCCGAAACTAAAGTTGGCGATACGGCCGTGGCCGTTCATCCTGAAGACAAAAGATACAAGCAATATATCGGCCAAACTTTTGAGATTGCCGATTTTGCTGGCGAAAAACTTTCCATCAAAGTAGTAGCAGACGCTTCGGTTGATCCGGAGTTTGGCACCGGAGCGCTGGGCGTCACTCCGGCCCACAGTCATGTAGACTGGGAAATCGCTACCCGCCACGGTTTGCCCTTAAAACCAGTCATAACCGAGTACGCCAAGATGTCAGTTGAATCCCAGCTATTAAAGGATAAGGAAGTTTCCGAGGCCAGAGAGTTGGTCGCACGATGGCTTCGAGACAGCGGGTTGATGATCAAAGAGGAAGAAATTTCGCAAAATGTCTCCACCGCCGAACGCACCGGCGGAGTTGTTGAACCTTTGCCGAAGTTGCAATGGTTTATAAATGTAAATAAAGAATTTAATTACCCATTTGACACTCTGCCTCATATCAAAAAGGGTGAAAAAGTCAGTTTAAAAAAGCTGATGCTTTCGGTAGTGGAAAATGGCGATATCCAGATAATACCGGAAAGATTTGAAAAAGAATACGTCCACTGGATTGAAAACTTGCGCGACTGGTGCATCAGCCGCCAAATCTGGTACGGCCACCAGATTCCTGTTTGGTATTCTAAAACACTAGCACCAAATCAACCCAGCAAAGAATATTGCGATATACACCCACCTGAAGGAAATGATTGGGCACAAGACCCAGATACTTTGGATACTTGGTTCTCATCAGGCCTTTGGACATTTTCAACTTTGGGTTGGCCGGAAAATACAGATGATCTCAAAAATTATCATCCAACCAGCGTCTTGGAAACCGGCTATGACATTCTATTTTTCTGGGTCGCCCGAATGATTCTTATGTCCACTTATGCTGTCGGCCAAATTCCCTTCAAAAATGTTTATTTACACGGACTAGTCCGTGACAATCAAGGCCGGAAAATCAGCAAATCGCTAGGCAACAACATAGACCCGCTGGATATGGCTGTAAAATACAGCGCCGACAGCGTGCGTATGGCGCTAATTGTCGGAGCTGGTCCGGGCAACGACACTAAAATATCAGAGGAAAAATTAAAAGCTTACAAGCACTTCGCCAACAAAATTTGGAATGCTTCGCGGTTTGTATTAGAACAGACTTCTGACATTTTGGAAGTGTCAAAGGCGACCTTTGACACTTTTACGGAGAAAGATAAGGAAATTATGAAAGAATTTAAAGAATTAGTAAAAGATATCACCTTGGATATGGAAAATTATCGATTTTATATGGCCGCCGAAAAAATTTACCATTATTTCTGGCACACTTTTGCTGATATAATAATAGAGAACTGCAAAAATCGGATTAAAACAAATAACGAAGCGGAATCGGCTAAAAATCTGCTTTATTATCTCCTCCGTGAGCAACTAAAAATATTGCATCCTTTCATGCCATTCATCACCGAAAAAATCTGGTCTATGCTTCCCCACTCCGCCGAGGCTTCGCGGGGCAAGCCTGACACCAAAAACCTGCTCCTAATCGAACCTTGGCCTAGTTCCAGTTAAAATACTCTTATTTAAAGCCCTATTTTTGCGATTGACAAATATCATATAATTTGCTATACTTAATGGTAGAGAAAGGAGTTCCAAGATATGGATACGCTAGAGAAGTGGTGGATCAGGTTGTACTGGCTCCTGTTGTTTGGTGGGGCCTATATAGCAGGCGAATTCGTTACGGGAGGAAAAGGATTGCATTACATGCTCTTCGTCGCCTGCTTTATGAGTATCATATGGCTCTCCAGCCGAGGCGTCTGGATTGAGGAGTGGTCACGCCAGAGGCGCTTGGCCAAAAAAAGTAACCAGTTCAAGTCAAAGGAGAAGCAGATGCCCAAAAAGTTCTTTGTTATTTTCGTCGCCATCTTCGCGATGACGGCAATCGCAAACGCCCAGGCCTTCACCCCGAACGAAAAGGGTGAGGTTAGCGCCGTCGACCATAACGTCCGTTCACTTATGGAGCAGGCAGACAAGGTTGTCGTAGAGACCGCACAAAATCGTCTCGAGGCTGACAAGAAATTGGCCAGCGCTATGAGCCGACTCAAAGAAGCCGTTTCTAACCATTCGGCAAGAACAATAACCATCCTATCGGCAAAGTCGGGACTGATCAGTGCGGTCGTAAACGCCACCGTGGCACGACGACCGGTTAGCGGCGCGATGCACAAGGCCGCCATGGCGTACTTTGACAACGTGAACGCCATCGTCAAGGCTGGTCACAAACTTGCTCCGGACAGCTACGGCGACTGGCAGGAAAAAGTTCTGCCCATCGCTCACGCCAAGCTTCCACCAGAATACAAAGACCTGATGGAAAAAGCGAACGAAGCGCAAGAAGCGGCGACCAAGAGAGAAGAAGCGGAATTCCGCCGATTCCAGAGCGAGTTCGCCGAAATACAAAAGCGTGACCGCGAGCTCCGAGAGCGAATCCCAAAGTAAGCCCGACCAGTCTGCCCCCGTCCCGAGTGTCCACTTCGTGTGGCCTCGGGGCGTTTTTTATTAAAAAATTCTATGCTGCCATTTTAGTTTTTTATGCTAAAATAATTGAAAGCATGAATCCATTTAACACGATTTTTCTCTCACTGCTTGGCGGAGTGTTGCCGTCGCTTTTTTGGCTTTGGTTTTGGCTTAAGGAAGACCGGCTGCATCCGGAGCCGCGCGGGAAAATTATGCTGGTGTTTTTACTCGGGATGGTTTCTGTTTTTCTGGTCTTGCCAATTGAGAAATTCATTTATGCCAGCCTTTTGTCGAGTATTTCGTTATTGACCGTTTTCCTTTGGGCTTCGGTAGAAGAAGTTTTTAAATTTATCGCCTCTTATTTCGGCGCCTTCCGAAGCAAAGATATGGACGAGCCGCTAGACGCTGTCATTTATATGATTACCGCCGCTTTGGGCTTTTCGGCTTTGGAAAACGCCCTTTTTATATCAAAACTGATTGACACAGGGCTCTTTTTTGACAGCGCCGTGACCGGCAATTCCAGATTTATCGGCGCAACCCTCCTCCATATCGCTTCTTCAGCGGCTATCGGTGTAATGGTCGCCTTGGGTTTTTACAAAAAGCCCTGGTTTAAAAGAATTTTCTTGTTAACAGGTATCGTCCTAGCAATTGGGTTGCATACCGTTTTTAATTTGCTTATAATTAAGTTTGAGAATGATATATTTTTGGTTTTCTCCGGCGTCTGGGTTTTGATAATTTTGTTAATAGTATTGATTGAAAAAGTTAAAAAAATTAATCGCGAATAATCCGAATAAGATCGAATGACACGAATAAAAAACAACCACACAAAAAGTACATTCGTATATTCGATCTTATTCGTAAAATTTGTGTAAAAATATGGCAAAAGATAAAAGATCTTTTTTTGAAAGACTGACTGGCTCGATTTCTCTGCCGGAAGAAGTGGATATCGCTATTGGCGGTCCGGCCGACAAACTCGGCAACAACAATTGGATGAGTGATGCCCCCGAAGAAGGCGAACTGTCGGTTGATGTCTATCAAAATCAAAACGAAATCATAATCAAAACCATGGTCGCCGGCGTCAAGCCGGAAGATTTGGATGTTTCCATCTCCCGCGATATGGTCACCATCAAAGGCAAAAGAGAGAGTGAAAAGATGGTCGCCGATGACGATTACTTCCACCGCGAGCTTTATTGGGGCACCTTTTCCCGCTCCATTGTCTTGCCGCAAGAGATTGACGTTGATGCCGCCGAAGCCATCGAAAAGCACGGCCTTCTAATCCTACGCCTACCAAAAATAGACAAGCATCGCTCCACCCGCCTCAAAGTCCGAGGCAACTAATTTTCCCAAAGATCAGACCTTTGGGAAATTAATTTTGAGATTGTCTGGAAACCTTGGAACGCTCGAGTTCGGTCAGGTATTTTTTGCGCAGGCGGACGTTTTTGGGCGTGACTTCCAGATATTCGTCGGGGCCAATTATTTCCAAACCGGTTTCAATTGAGATAGGGGTCGGCGGAGCCAGATATATTTTGTCGTCGGAGCCGGAAGCGCGCATGTTAGTTAGTTGTTTGCCTTTGCAAGGATTGACAGTCATATCATCGCCTTTGGAAGTGTTGCCGATTATCATGCCTTCATACACTTCGGTAGTCGGACCGATGTAGAGGGTACCGCGAGTTTGCAAATTGTCCAAAGCAAAAGCCAGAGTTTTGCCGCTCATCATTGAAATCATAGAACCGGTCGGCTTCTTTTGAATTTCCCCAGCGAAAGGTTTGAAGCCGATGACTCGGCTGCCAAAAATCCCCTCGCCCCTCGCATCAACTACGAACTGGTTGCGATAACCGAGGAGACCTCGCGTTGGACCTTCAAATACGAGCCTCAAATGGCCATCATGATGCTTGAGGTTCGTCATCATGGCTCCGCGCTGCCCCAGCTTTTCGATCACAATCCCCTGCATCTCTTCGGGGATGTCGATAGTCACTTCTTCAAACGGTTCGCACTTCACCCCGTCTATATCTTTTATAATAACTTGCGGCTGCGAGACTTGCAGTTCAAAACCTTCCCGGCGCATATTTTCTATCAAAATTGCGATATGGAGCTCGCCTCGGCCGTAAACTTTCATCTCATCGTTAGCAAACTCCACTTTGAGCCCAACATTCACTTCAAGTTCTCGCTCTAATCTTTCGCGGATCTGCCGGCCGGTCACAAACTTGCCCTCTTTGCCGCCAAAAGGAGAATTGTTGACCAAAAAATTCAAAGAAATGGTCGGCTCGTCGATATGAATGGCCGGCAAGCTCTCCATGCTCGGGTCAGCTACAATCGTGTCGCCGATATAAATATTGGGCATACCCGCAATCATGACGATGTCGCCCGCCTCAGCCTCCTTTATTTCTTTGCGGCTGATGCCTTCGAAGTTGAAGACTTTTGTGACTTTGCCTTCTTCAATATCGCCAGTTGTTTTCTTTACAAAAACTTTTTGGCCATCTTTCAAAACCCCGTCATAAACCCTGGCAATCGCCATACGGCCGAGGAAATTGTCGTAAGCCAGGTTGAACGGCTGAGCGCGGAGAGTCGCCTCTTTGTCATTTTTGGCCGGTGGCACTTTTTCCAAAATAGTATCAAGGAGCGGGATCAGGTCGGTGCTCTGATCGCCCAAATTTTTCATCGCAATGCCGTCTCGCCCGATTGCATATATGGTAGTGAAATTGAGTTGTTCTTCGGTCGCCCCCAAGTCAAAAAATAATTCAAAAACTTCATCGTGAGCCCGTTTCGGATCAGCGGCCGGCTTGTCTATTTTGTTCAAGATAACGATCGGTTTATGCCCGATTTCCAAAGATTTCTTCAATACAAATCGGGTCTGTGGCATCGGCCCTTCCTGAGCATCCACCACGAGCAGGACTGAATCAATGGAGCGCAAGATACGCTCTACTTCGGAGCCGAAGTCAGCATGACCAGGTGTGTCAACAATGTTGATTTTTGTGCCTTTATATATAACTGAAGCGTTTTTGGAGTAGATAGTGATGCCGCGCTCTTTCTCCAAAGCATTGGAGTCCATAGAAAAACCTTCTTCGCCAAAACCGGTCTGCTTCAAAATAGCGTCTGTTAGCGCCGTTTTGCCGTGGTCTACATGAGCGATAATTGCAATGTTTCGAATTTCCATCCTCCCAAAAGTTTAACAATTAAAAATCCCTGCCTCGGGGAATACCTTTGCACTATACATTATTTACTCAGAATAAACAAACCGCCAAAGTTTTTTGGACCAGACGGGGCCGGCATAGGCCACACCGATACGGGGAGTCGTGAAAATTTTCCTTTTGATGTTCTTAATGCTTCCATATTTCGGATTGTCCAAAAATTCGCGACCGCGAAAAAATGGACAATCTTTAAACCAAAGGCCGGTCGCCACACAAGATTTTTTGCCGTTTAATTCCATACCGATACTAAGCGCTTTAGTCAGCCTTCCCGGGCCGGAAATATTTTCTACTCCTCTTATGAGCACCGCTCCCGGATGACTCTCGGCTCCCGTTACCACATTGAGCATATGATACATTCCGTACACCAGATATACATAAAACCTGCCCGCTTCTCCGAACATCAATTCGGTCCTTTTGGTCCGGCCTTTTGAAGCGTGGGAGGCCAGGTCGTCCGGCCCCTCATAAGCTTCGGTCTCCGTTATCAAGTAGATTGCGGTCTTGCCGCCAACCTTTCGCACCAAATGTTTACCGAGCAAATCCCGCGCTACCTTTACCGCAGACCTTTCAAAAAAATCTTTCTTTAAAATTTTCCGCATCAATACTCTATGGTAAACGGGAAAGAAATGGAGGCTTCATTTTCGGGCAGGCCGGAAGGGTTGTCTTTGTTCAATACCAAAGTAGCCGGGCCGATATAGCTCTGCGGCACTTTGACGTCGGCTCTGAACGGCACGAATTCGGTAGTCATCCACTCGTCTTGCGCTTGCGCTATCGCTGTCGCCAAAAGTTTGCCGTCTTTATCAAAAACTTGGATTGGGAAAGACGCTTCAAAAAACCAGTAGCCTCTCGCCTTACCTATAACACTAAATTCTTTGCCAGTCACCGCGCCCGGGAAAGGCAGCGCCACTTCTATCAAGTCTTTAGTGGCATTTTTATAAGTGATCTCTCCTTTTATTTCATCACCCCCTCCAGCCTGAATAGCGCAAGGAGTAGTCGGCACCGGAGCGTTCGGGTTGCCGCGCCTTACCCAAACTCCTTTTTCGCACACCCAAGCGTCCTCCAGCCCGCCTAAAAAGAAACGCATCGCTATTATAATAAGAATCGTCGTCAGTCCTATTATTATGTATTTGGCTGAATTTTTCATAGGCGGTTATATTATAGCATTTTAGTCATTCTGAAATAAGTCTTTTTATTTTTCAAATGCTATACTGGAAGCATTAATAAATTTGTTCAATTATGTCAGTTTATATATATCCCCTTTTGAGCGTCATCGCCGTCAGTCTGGTGTCGCTTATCGGAGTATTTACTTTGGCCCTAAAGGAAGATCTGCTCCGCAAGTATATTTTTATTTTAGTGAGCCTCGCAGTGGGCGCGCTCATTGGCGACACTTTTATCCACCTCATTCCAGAATCTTTCGCCGAAATAGACAACGCAAAATACATTTCCCTCTCCATCATCGGCGGGATTTTTATTTTCTTTATTTTGGAAAAGTTCCTACATTGGCACCATCATAGCAAAGAATGCAACTCTCCTCACCCGGTCGGCAAATTGATTTTGGTTTCCGACGGAGTGCATAATTTTATCGACGGCCTGCTTATAGGCGGCAGTTTCCTTGTTGGCACCGAGCTGGGACTCGCCACCACTATTGCCGTCATTCTCCACGAAATCCCTCAGGAGATTGGAGACTTCGGAATTTTAATACACTCCGGCTTTAGCAAATCCAAAGCCCTTTGGTTAAACTTTCTCTCCGGCAGCCTCTCTATTGCCGGGGTCATAGCATCTTTTTTGCTTGGCCAGTTTGCCGAAAATTTAAGTGTTTTACTTATACCGATTACTGCCGGCGGGTTCATCTATATCGCTATGTCGGATTTAATACCCGAACTGCATAAAACCAAAGATGCCAAAAGCTCGCTTCTGCAACTTATGGCGGTGGCCCTAGGTATCGGCTCAATGCTCTTGCTTTTGAAAGTAGGCTAAAATTTAATTAGGAGAGGTGTTTCGAAATGTGTCCGGCCATTTTCATCATGTGAACGGTTTTTTCACCGCCAAACACTTTCAATAACTTTTCATCGGCATTGATCATTTTTTTATCCTTTGGGTCCTGAAGATTGTGAGATTTTATATAAACCCATATTTTGGAAACTACTTCCGAGCGAGGCATAGGACCCTGGCCCACTACTGCTTCAAGCTCTGGGCTTAAAGTATGGGGCTTCATAAATGCACTGTTTGGTTTAGCCATATTGTTAATTAAATAATAACCTTGTAATTATAGCATTTATAGATCAAACTCGCCACTAGACCGGGGTGGTGACATCAAACCTGAGCTCCACCGCCCTTTTAACCGCCTTGTCCAAAAAGTAAAGCCAGTGGTCAACGTCATGATCTTTGTTATACAGCTGCCAGTTGGCTGTTATTTCTTCCGGAGTGGCCCAGTCTAAAGTAAACTTCTCATGCTCCTCCAAATGGGTCTCTGCCAAAGCGGTGCTCCCGAGGATTACCAAAAAACAGGTGGCGTGGGCGACCCGAGACAAGTTTTTGAGACTATTATGGTAATGAGCCAACGCCTCGCTTATTTTTTCTACATAAAGAAAATCATAGAGCCCGCTTTCTTCCTTAACCTCCCGCAAAACCCCGTCCTCTATACTTTCACCTTCATCAACTCCACCAGAAAACAACCTGAATCTTTGAGTCGCCGTGTCTCTGCCAACCGCATACTTTTGGGATTTAGGGTCAAACACCACCCCGCAGCTTCCATCCCGGCGTTCTTCATTTTCCCTTTTAATGCCAAATTCCGGTATTTCACTCATATATTTAACCGAGCATACTTTTATCAAGTATTTCTCGCACATAAACATCCAGGTTTTTGTGCTTTTTCAGTTCTGCCAGAGATAACCATTTATATTCAATATTTTCTTCGGTATCCAGGACTGGCTCACCCGCCGTGTCACCAACATAAGAAAGGCGCACTATATGCCTCTCCGGATTTGGGATAATATCCTGGGCATGAATGAGTTTAGGTTCGGAAGTAATTGGAAGCCCCGTCTCCTCTTTGACTTCCCTTTTCAGATTCTCTATTAGTTTGCTCTCCGGATTAATCCGCCCGCCAGGAATGTCCCGTTCGCCTCTGATATTCTGATACTTAGTCAGATTTCTTTTTAATAACAAAAACTTCCTCTCTTTATTCCTTAAAAATATTTTCACCCCGACTTGTAGTTTTATATCAGCCATATTACTTAGTTTTGAATTCGTAAACGCCGTTCCAGGTGGCGGGCGGGACTTCGCCACGCCGAAGCGGGCTTCTTCCTCGCGAAGGCGGGTTTTGCTGTAAGTGGGCACATCTCTCCAGGAAAACCGAGCTTGGTTTGTCGGCGCCAAATGAAAGAGCTTTGGTGAAATGAGTTTCGGCATTTTTGAAATCCCCTTTCATATAAAATTCTCGGCCCGTATTAAATTCTTTTAGAATATTGGTGCGCGCATCGTCCATTGGTCTAGTAATCAGTTCAAAAATAAGTTTGGGTTCGGTTTTGCCTTTGACGGTCACCAGGTCCAGCTCGCGCAGCACAAATTGCTCTTCTCCCTCAATTTCTTTTTTGGCGGATTCGCTCAAAATACATTCGGTGCCATACATTTTATTCAGTCCCTCCAGGCGCGAGCCGAAATTTACCTCGTCGCCGATGACCGTATAGTTGAAACGAGTATGAGAACCGATATTGCCCACAATCATATCGCCAGTGTTCACACCGACTCCGATAGCGAGTGCCGGCAATCCGCGCTCTTGCCAAACTTTGTTTAACTCCCTAAGCCTCTCGGACATTTTTAAAACCGCTAAACAAGCGTCTTTGGCATGGTTGGGGTTAGCGACCGGCGCTCCCCAAAAAGCCATGACTGCGTCACCGATATACTTATCGAGAAAGCCCTTCTGGTGAATTACGGCATTCGTCATATCGGTCAGATACTCGTTTAAAAGAGTGGTCAGAACTTCCGGCTTCAATTTTTCGGAGATAGTGGTGAAGTCGCGGATATCGGAGAACAGAATCGTCATCTTCCTTTTCTCCCCGCCCAAGCGCAGCTTCTCCGGATTTTCTACCAGTTCATTTACCGCTTCCGGCATCAGGTAATATTGGAACATGTTTTTAATCATTTTCTTCTGCTTGGATTCCGAGAGATATTGGTGGAGTATCAAAAATCCGCTGACCAAAAGCACTGAAATGGAAACGTAAAGATTTGGTATCTCAATATAGTATCTGAAGGCCACAATACTAAGCAGCTGTATTAAAGCCAAATTAGCAAGCAAAGATAAAACCATTGCATAAATTTTTTTGAAACGGAGAATCGTATAAACCGCCAAGCAATCAAAAAGTAAAATGAGCAGGGCGAGCCAGCCCACAGCGAGCGGTCTGAAAAAATTGCCCTTTTGGAGCGTAGCTAGAGCATTAGCGTGAACTTCAACTCCAGGCATCGCCCCGAAAGGAGTCTGCAATATGTCATGCAAATCGGGAGCCGTAGCGCCAATCAGAACCATCTTGTCCAAAAAAGCGGCGTTTGGGATCAGGCTGTTGTAAACATCTATAAGCGGTATGTGGGTAAATGTTTTGGTCGGGCCGTAATAATCTATAATCACCGTTCCGGGAAATATTTTTTCACCGCCCAAAAGAGCAAGCGATAATGACCTGTCCTCCCCGATCTTGGGCCGGAAGCTTCTCACTACTCCGTCTTGATTTAAAACCACATTGACATAGGCGCCTCGACTATTTTTCAAAAAGCGGTCAATTGGTAAAATAATTTTGCCTCCTCGGTCATCAAACTGCGAAGCCAAAAATATATCAGTCTTTTTGTTTTTCAGAGCCTGTTCAAGCGCAAAGTCATCAGTTTCTCCTTTGCCGGATGGGTCGGCAAAAGAAACGTCAAAGGCGACCGACCTGGCCGATTGCATGTAGCCGAGGGCTTTAGCAAAAGCGCTTCTCTTGATCGGCCAACCGCCGAGCTCCGCGATGGTCTCATCATCAATCGCTACAACCACTATGTTTGACGGGGGAGCTTTGCGGATAAAAAAGCGGTCATACATCTTGGACTGCCAAAGCGTCAAGAAGCCGAATTGGTAAGCTAAAACCACCACTATCCAAGACAAAAACAGGAACGATACCACTCCCCAAGATTTCAAAAACTTTTTCTTGAGAAAACTAAATCGCATTGGAATGATTTACCGAGGCTTTATTTGAAAATCGGTCACACGCACATCAGTGGTGTTGGCACCAGTTTGAGTCTGGCCATTGGTCAGATTGCCATTGTTGAAAATATACCATTCGCGCCCTTTATCATCCGGAGACAAATCCGATATTTGAATGACTCCGTCTTTGCCAATAATCGCTTTTTTGCCGGCGGGAACCAAAACCGCTTTGTCATACAACCTCTCGCCGGTTTCAGGGTCAACAGGCACTAGGAGCACCGCTCCTTCGGTCACTTCCAAAATCGTATTTGTGCCGTCAAAACTGACGCCGAAAGAAGTGCCGCGGACGACTGCCACCGCATTTTGAGTCTCAATCTCGTAATATTCACCTTGGCCAAAAACCTTCTTGACCGTTGACCAGACTTTGCCGCTCTCCAATTTAACGCTTGTATGCCCGTCATCCGTATGGGTTTTGATAACCAATTTGGTGGAATAATCGATAGCGGTCAGAGTGCCATTTTGGAGTTGGATGAGCGCCCGACCGAATTCAAGAGTCTCTACTTCATCCCCTTCAAACGCTTGGACCGGATCTATAATTTCTTTTTTGGTGCTGGAGGCGTTGTAAAGATAAACGGTTTTCTTTATCATACTGACCGCCACCGGTTCCGGCTTAGGCGGTATTTTGGAGACATTAGGCGAGCGAAAGATAAAGTAGCTTCCCAAAATAAGGACGATGGCAACCCCTACATAGATGTAATATTTCATATTATTTTTTTATTTCTTTAGAAACAAAGAATTTATTGGCCGAATAAAGATTTTATTTTCTCTTCGTTTGTTTTCACGAAATCTTGGAGAGTTGGTATGGTAGTGGCATCTTGGCCTACGATTATCTCGTTGCCGAACATGCCTTCGGATGCAATAGTGCCGTCGGCGTTCAGAGTAAAGCGATACTCCGGACCAAAAGTCGGCTGGGAGAGTTTAGAGACAACGCGCACGCTATAACTCTTGCCGACTACGATGCTCGGCAGAGTAACACTGTGGTTTTTTACTTTGGCAGTATCGGTAAGAGTACTTAGAGTATAGCCAAAATTAGGTTTGTCCAAATTCAAACGGTATGGGCCGTCAGTCGTCAAACCGTAAATCACCTGGCTCGTCGCTTCCACATTGGTTTTCCACACAATATCAACAGTTCCGGGCACTGGCAGCGGAGGCTCCGGCATTAGCAACGCCACTTGCTCGGTTGACGCACCGAGCACCGACCCGCCGCCGCCGCTTCCACCAAGATTCCTGCGGCTACTGCCGGAAAAAGAAGACGGCTGTTCCGGAGCAGGCGGCTCCGGAGTCGGCACCGGGTCAATTTTTTTGGTGAAAGTGATATTACTTATTTCCGGCAATGGACCATCTCTAGTATTACCGCTTTCAATATTACCACTTATATCTCTACTAAAAGCTGTTAGACAATAGACACCATCTGCTGGTGGAGTCCACGAGTATGACCATGTTTGTGATGGATTATCTAAAGTGATAATGTCTGTAAATTGATAGTCACAATAGTCTGCTTGGTCACCTTCACCTGTTAAATATAGTGAGGATATAATGGTCGTAGAAGCAACTGCTACATTGTCAGTTACAGTACCAGTAATAGTAATAGAATCATCAATAATACTATCACCTGAGTTTGGACTAGTTATTTCGGTTGTGGGCGCCTCAGAGTCTGGCACAGTCACAACCACATCAAAAGTTTTGCTATCTACCGGCAAAAACCCATCAACATTTTCTTCTAAGATTACAGTGATAGAGTAAGTACCAGATTGGGTTTCGTTTGGCGCCCAGCTAAAGAGACCGGTTTCGATATTGATAGATGCGTTTTGAGGCGCTCCTTCTTCAAGGTAGTATTGGTAAGATCCATCAGAAGGTGTGGTTGTCGCAGTAAACGACAACGTGGCAAACTGCTCCACGGTTTGGTTTGGAATATTCTCTAAAACACCATCAGCAAAAACAGAGTTAGGGGTCAAAACTCCTGCTACCAACAAGAGGAACAGAGGGATTAAAAACAATTTGGACCTATGTGATACGAATGTCATATGATTTGGCATTAGCCAATAACTCGAAAATTATATAGTGCTTACTATCTATTAGTCAATGACAACGTAAATATTCACAAATTATCAGCAATATGGTATTATATTGTAGGAGGAGTACCATGAAAAGAACGTTTTTACTATGGGTTCTGCCGGGAAGCATCGTGTTTGTAGTGGGTCAAGCCCTGTTCTATTTTTGGGGATGGGGATCCTGAGAAGAAACCCGTGCCCTGGAAAAGACAGCGTAAAGAGGGACAGCCCCTGCTGAGCCGGAACGAGACCAGAGCGGTTGTTATATCACTTTTGGCGGGGTTGATTTTGCTCCTAACCTTTTTGCATTTCGGCCTGAACATGTTCCGGCCGAAAAAGATCATAGAGAAGCTCACACCGCCGCCTGTCGAGTTCCGCCAAAGGAGCGGGTCTTTCGGCTCGCAGACCTACTACGCGTCGGTGCAGCCGTATGCGCACGACGGCGAAAATCGGATCACGCCCGCACCGGGCTGCCGGAATATGCTAATCGTCGACCTGAAGTTCCGGGTCAGAAACAGCTACGATCTCCAAAGCAAGCTCCTGCTTGCAGAAGGAATATCAACTGTCCGGCTCTATGGCAACAAGTTGGCAATCAACCGCCCCTGTGTCGCCGCTCGGGATTTGCCCGAACTCTGGACCTGGGACGAGGTCTGGAGCAACATAGTACCAATACTCACCCGCTATTTTACAGAGTGACGTGGTGAAGAAAGCAACTCCAAAAAGGCGACTTGAGAATATCGAGCGCCTTTGTTTTTTAAGCGATGACGATCATCACTCGCATTTATCAAAAGTATAGAAACGGAAGGTACCGACCGGGATGTTATAAATATTTTCTATCACCCAGCGAGCATTATGGAAATCGGCCTTCTGCCAATCTAACTCCAATTTTTCAGCCACTAGTTTCAAATCCGCTTCCGACTCCCCTTCAAGCTCCACATAAGTCGGTATCATCGGCCACGTATCTATATCGACGGTCACATTGTCTAGATGAAAAGTATGGCGGAGTTTTTGCTGATGGCGAAAAGGCAGTAGGCCGATTTTTTCAAAAAATAATTCCGCTTTTTTATAGTCTTCTATTTCAAATTCAATTTCAAAGGTGCCGTCCACTGTCTGGATTTTTTGGTCTTTGAAAGTAAGCTTGGTCTTATCGCCAACTTTGCGCAAGCGCACATACTTTTGCTCGTCCCGCCATTTCAGCTCTTTATCGTATATCACGGTCTCTTCAATCATCTGTTCCGGCTTTTCCTCCGCGCCAAACTCGCGCAGCTTTTTAATCAAAGCCACTTTATCAATCTCCAAAAAACGGCATTCAATCTCCTGTGTATTCATGCTACACCGGCTTTACTTTTTTTGGTTTCTTTTTTTCTTTTCTATGTCCGTCTCCTTTGGCCATATTTAGCAGTCTAGCCCAATTTGAATCAAAAAGATACGAGCAATTGTGCATAGAAAACAAACGTATCAGATACTATTTTACTTTTGTCTTGGCACTTTGTCTCCTTCCTTGCGCGCCTCCGAGATGCCTATAGCAATGGCTTGCTCGCGGCTTCTTACCGTCATGTGGGATTTACCGATACGCAAGACGCTTCACTTGAACTTTCGGATCATAATGGCGATATGATTATGAGAGTTTGGTCCGTATTTTGGCATAACGACAGCAAATTTTACGCCGCGTCAGATTAAATACATATGAAGAAAAATATGTTCATTATTACGTATTATTTGACTTTTATATATTAAGTATGATATAATGCAAGCAGAGAAAAACCATGCGACTTGTATTGGTAATAGCTCTTTCAACAGGCTTGCATGTAAGCGCCACAACGACCACCAAGCCAAAACCCGCAACATCCACAAAGAAGCAGGCGACTAAGAAGAAATCGGCCAAGTCAGCGCCCAAGCCGTCACTTCGGGGTTCGAAGGCAGTGGCCAGGCAACAGAACACTCAAGCTGACAAGGAGCGCCTGACGCGTCTGGCTGACGAGAAACAGCTCGAGAAGTTCATCAAAGCAGGAATTCTGGTAGCCATTCCGGAAAATCTGTACGTGACAATTGACCCACGGCTCGACAAAACCTACCGGTATTGCCGACCATGGACCAGAGACTTCTTGAACGACTTGGGTAAGGCTCACTACAACGCTTTCAAAAAGCCTATCCGGGTCAATTCGGCCGTTCGGCCGATTTCAAGACAGACCACGTTACGTAAACGCAACAGCAATGCCGCGCCGACCATCGGACCCTATCGCTCCTCGCATCCGACCGCATCAACGGTGGACATCGCGAAAGGCGAAAATGCCCAGTGGTTTCGCGACTACTTGCGGAACAACATGCGAAACAAAAAGAAAGAAAGGGTCCTGACCGTTGTTGAGGAGTGGAAGCAGCCGGTCTTCCATGTTATGGTCTTCAAAAACTATGGCCAGAAGAAAGTTGTCGCTTCCAAACGTCCGGCCACCCCGCCCGGCAAGTCGCAGAAAAAGAAGTAATGCACGCCACTACGGAAAGCACCCGCTTACCAGTGGCGTGCTTTTTGTTTTCCAACATCAAATCAGGCACAGTTTTACCCTAAATGAGCATGGTCGTTGTATGTCCATAAGCGCCAGCGGTCATCCTCCCAGCCTTTGTAATAGTTGACGACTGAAATGCCGGCATTTTCGCTCGCCGCTCTTGATTGCAAGTTTCTAAAGTTTTCTGCGGTTAGTGATTTATCCAAAAGTACTCTCCCGATAATTGTTCTGAGAAAAAATCCGTGAGTGACTACAACTAACTCTTTTTCCGGACGATTCTTTAGAAACCCCAGAGCCTCGTCTGCCCGCTTTATCAAGTCGTCAAAATTTTCACCGTCTTCCACTCTGATTCCTGAAGCATAAAGACTTTCTTCCCAAGCGTTCCAAAGCTCTTTTGCCTCATTATCTTCATGAGGCTTGCCGTTAATACGGGAAGGCTTGAGGCGCTCTACAAACAAATTAGAGTATTCGGGAGTTTTATTTGTCATTTTCCCAATTGCTTCGGCCGTTTCTTTGGCTCGAGTAAAGGGACTGGATATCAAAGTTTCAAAAGAGAGTTTGGCCACCCGCTCGGCTATCAAGCCTGCTTGTTGTTTGCCGGTCTCGGTCAAAGGAGAGTCGGGAGCTTGGAAGACTGATGATACATTGGCTTCGCTTTGACCATGCCGTATAAAATAAACGGTCTTTATAATATTTTTACTTTCCATAAAATTTTATCCGCCATTTTTAATTATCCGCCTCCACTCTCAAATTCCTCTCCTTTATCGCCTCTATTTCACTTTCCAATTTTTGTATTTTTTGCTCCATGGATTTATTTTAGTAATTTTTTATGGATTTAAATACATCTCGCCATGTAGGGCATATGACTACTTGCTTGTGGTTTTTGAATTCACTCGTTTCTTTTCCGTAGAGATAAATAGTCCCTTTGTAATTTAACAACTCTAATTCACCAACAATAAGAGGATTATCATCAACAATGCCCAAAACTTCCGGATAGAGAGTATTTAGTATTCTAGCTTTCCATTTATTTTTATTCAAATTAAAATCCTCAAGCACTACATCTTTGGGTCTTGTTACCAGTTCAGCTTCAGGAAAATTGTGTTTTTTAAGCCATTTGATTGTTCCATCGGTTACCGTTGTCGGTCTAGCTGTTATGTAAGCGACTATAGGGATAATTTTATTGATTTCTTGCACAGCTTTATCCGCACCTTCAATCAGTGGTATAGCTTCATTAAATTCATTAGAGTGTAGAGTTTGTTCCATGTATTTGCTTGCTTCATCTGTTTGCCAATCCGGAACATCTTCGACAAATCTGTATTTTTTCATTACTTCCTCTTTACTCAATCCCTCTGGTCTGCAAAAACTAACCATATGTTCAAACCAGTGTGGATTTGTATCAGAAAGCGTCTCATCAATATCAAGAGCTAATCCACTCACACCCATGTTTCGTAATTTAGTTTTTAATTCTAATATTCTTTGTTCCATGATTTAACCCAAAGTCATATGTTTATAACGGATATACCACATACCAAGGATTGCTGGGCAATTCTTGCCTGACTCCGGCCCGCACTTTGTCTATGCTTGGGAAATCAAACCAAGGGTCCATCCAGCCATTTTTTACTCGTAAAAGATAATGGCCAACCGTATATTTCTCATTTTTAACAATCAAAGTTATTGACCCCGGAATCCTGGAAAATTTATCACCTTCCTCCTTATTGAATTTATATTTTTTGTTTTGATTAAAGAATTTGCTTTGGTAGTTCAGCTTGTGAAGTTTTAAATAATTCACCAGGTCAAACATCTTTGTACCTCTCTCGATCGTATAAAATTTGCTTTCAAATTCTTTCTTTACCGAGTCATATGGTTTACCCAGCAGATTGGCCAAACAAGCAATCCCGCAACCGTTTAAATCTTTTTGATGTTGGAGTTTTTTAGTCATTTGAAATTTTGCTAAAATGTTTTCGTTAAAACAATTCTACAAAATAAATGCGAAAAATCAAGAGTTGGGAGCGGTCTGGAACTATTTTGGAAAAGGAAAAGGTCGGACCTTACGACATCGCTCAGAGTCCGACCGAATGTTGCACTAGCAGTGTGTTGTGCACTACTTGGAGGAAATTTTGGCAAGTTTTTCTTTTGCTGTTTGAAAGCGTCGTTGCCATCCCTTCACGTCCTTTGCTCGACAAGCTTGACTCGCTGCCCAGACACAATCCTCCAGCAGTAAACCAAGTTCTGACAAAGAAGTGGCGCCGTTTTCCATCCGGCTCGAAGCTTTTTCAAAACGACGTTTGCGCTCGTGATATTGACGACATATCAGGTCTCCAGACCCAAGCGGAAATTGGTCCCGATCCGTAAGAGCTGCTGCCTTCAAACAAAGATATGCCGCGCCGTCCAAATCACCCCTAGTTAAAGGGTTCAATGTTTTTTTCATTATCTACCTCCCAGTATGTACTTTAGTACAAAAAATTAAAAAATCAAGGGTCGTAAGCGATTTGGAACAGATTTGGGTAAACGAAAACCCGCCGACCGCAATCGGAGGGTTCCGATTGCTGAACGGCGAGCATCACTCTCCACCAAAGGCGACCTTGAGGCCCTCGTCTCTGGCTCCGCGGGCGATAGCAAGTTTTGCAGTTTGCACATCTTTCGCGTAAACATAGACTTCTTGGTGCGAAGCGTTGTCCCGAACGGAGAGAAGGATAGCTCCGTCTCTTTCGGTGATTTTGACTCGGCGATGACCACTTACGGATTTCAGACCGGCTTTGATGAACCCGGGTGTGATTTTGGTCACGCTCTGACAGGCCTCCGCGATATCACATACGAGTGTTGCGGCCGGTATGAGGGTCGTGTGGTTGCCTGTAAACTTGCCACCCGACCTTGAATGCTTGGACATTGAGCTCCTTTCCTGCTCTTAATTATAGCATGTATCTCCTAAAATTGCAAAAAATGAGTATCAAAAAATTTAAGAATGGGTGTCGAATAAAAATTCTAATATTTATACTTTTTTAATTCCTTTTTTGCAGTTTTCATAAATTTTCCGAACTGGCGGTCCTTTTCTCTTTTTTCAAGTGCTGTCGTTTCGTAATACTCAGCCTCCTTTTTGAGATTTATATAATTTGAATATTTTTCTGCGTCCAACTTGCCGGCATTTAATGCCACTAAAACCAAGCAACCGGGCTCATG
>CAYQIR010000004.1:30859-33565 GCA_964417625.1 uncultured Candidatus Saccharibacteria bacterium | reverse complement strand
AAATTTCCCATAACACTTAATTCTAAAGTGTTCGGATTCAAAGGTTAATCTCCAAAGTATGGAAAAGACTATTACAATTTCGGTAGAAGACTTGGAAGAAATCCAAGGAAGAGCCGAGAGGGCCAGCGGCGATATCCAGATTAACAATCTGGAGAACGCCAAGATGCAACTTGCCGGCATTTGGCATAAAGTCCAGGGGATCTTGGATAGCGCAAAAAAGCAATCGTAACAACCTGTTCATCACGCGACAGAATAATCTGCTCGCAGGGTGGGCGGGTTTTTCTGTGGTTATCCCTAACTCATCCCCCGCCCCTTCTCTTAATTTAAGAGAAGGGGTCTAAGACCCTTCCATAAATCCCCTCTTAAGTTAAGAGGGGTTTGGGGAGTTATTTTAATTCGTATTCCTTCCCTTCTTCCGGGTAAATCGCATCAATACCCAAATAATCGCGTATGCGCTGGGTCAAAAATAATGATGATTTGGGTTCGCCCATAATTACAAATACGCGTTTTAAAGTTCCTTCCCCTCCCCTTTGGGGAGGGGTGAGGGGTGGGGTGGCGACTTGTTCAACAAACTCCAACAAATGTTCCGAATCTTTGTGTGAGGAGTAGCCGGTGATATTCGCTATTGTCGCTCTCACTTTCACTTTTTCCTTGCCGTTTTGCTGGTCGCCATCGGCGTCGATGAAAACTTCTTTTTTGCCGTCTTGTATCGCCTGGCCGAGCGACCCTACCGACTGATAGCCAACCAAAATAATGGTCGCATTCGGGTCGGGCAGATAATGAGCCTCGTGGTTGACCACCCTTCCCCCTTCGGACATGCCGGAACCGGCCAAGATTATTTTAGCCCCTTTTATATTTTCTATCTCTCTCGACTCGCTCGCTCGGCCGACAATTTTTAAATTTGGGAAATCAAATATATCATCGCCCTTTTTGATTTCTTCTTGGACAGAGAGCTTGAAATCTTTTTGGTATTTTTTATAAATTTCAGTCACCTTCAAAGCCAGCGGAGAATCTACAAAAACCGGAACTTCGGGGATTTCCTTGTCCTCAATCATATTGTTGAGCTCATAAAGTAAAACCTGTGTCCGCTCTATAGAAAATGCCGGTATCACCATCGTACCATCTTTTTTGATGCCGTTTAAAATTGCTTGCTTGAGTTTTTCTCTCCTTTCAGTTTTGCTTTCATGATTACGGTCGCCATAGACGCTCTCCATCACCAAATAGTCCGCCCCGGTCGGGAATTCGGCATCAGGCAAAAGGGGCGAGGGCGAATTACCCAAGTCGCCGGTAAAAGCGATAGTTTTTTGACTCTCCCCCACTCCGTAAGCCACATTACAAATAGCCGAGCCTAAAATATGCCCAGCGTTTTGCATTTCAAGAAAACAATCCGAAAAAAGCGGAATTTTTTTATCATATTCAAATCCTTCCCAAAGAGACAGCGCGCCTTCAATATCCTTTTCGTTAAAAAGCTCTCGGTTTGGGTGCCTGCTTTGCATTACCCGCAAAGCATCCCTGAGCATGGGGTCGGCAAGCTCTTTAGTTTCTTTGGTGGAAATGATCCTACCCCCAAAACCCTCCCGCACCAGTTTCGGCAAGAGGCCGATGTGGTCCATATGAGCATGAGTTATCAGTATCAGCTCTACGTCTTTAGGATTGTATTTAAAAGGCTCAAAATTTTTCTCTTCCGCATAATTAGATCCTTGCAAAAGCCCGCAATCCACCAGGAGTTTACGATCGCCAAATTGGAGCATAATGTTGGCCCCAGTCGTAGCTCCTACCCCGCCATAGAAAATCAATTTAATCGGCATAATATAATTTTGTCTCCCTAAGATAGCCGTAAAAGCTGCCTGCCAAAATGCCGAGCATGTCCATTATGAAATCCAAAGTGGTGTCATAGAAATATTCCGCTTTGCCCAATGCCGCTTCGCCAAGCACGATCTCATAAACTTCCCACAATACTGCCACAAACATCGACCCCATCATTGCCACCAGCAAGAATTTTGCCAAAGTCCTTTTCTGCGGGTTGAAAAGGCCGGAGAAAAAATAAAGCCAGAGGAAAGACATTGACAGAGTCGCCCCGCCCAAAAAATGGACCGGGCTGTCAAATTCATTGATTGACCAGTATAAATGATTGACGGTAGCCAGATAATTTAAAATTCCGACCAGCAAGAGCAAAATAAACATCTCAAGGAAAAGAGGTTTTTTTAGCATTAAAATATAATAACATGAACTACAAAAAATACCCTGAGCTTGTCGAACGGGTATTTTTTGTAGGGCTACTTGGAATAATTCCCTAATTGAAAAATATTAGGTGGGTGGCCTCAGCCAAATAGGTCAGAATGTTTTTTGCAAAACTTTCATCGCGATTTGAAAATTTGGCCTCCCTGAATATGCGCAATCTAGAAAATATCCAAGCAACCCTGTCTCTATTATAGCATATTACTGGTCTACCCCGAAACGCTTATAATCAAAAATATTGCCCTTTTTGCCGAACCAAAATTCTATTTCATGCTCTGCCTCTTCGGCAGTTTCCGAGGCGTGGACCAGGTTCATCACAGCCCGTTTTTCAAGATTACCAAGTACCGGCGAGTCATTTGAAAAATCTCCGCGGATAGTGCCCATATCGGCAAGGTACGGCAGAGTCGGACCGGCAATTTTGCGGACCATGTCCACCGCATGCCGACCCGGCACCACCATCCGAACCAA
>CAYQIR010000004.1:24432-30849 GCA_964417625.1 uncultured Candidatus Saccharibacteria bacterium | reverse complement strand
TGTCATATATTCAATAAGCCAGCCCCTCACCATCTTGCCGATTTCCAAATTGTTGTCCGTGCCCAGTTCTTTTATCGGGTCAATATTATATTTTGCATAAGTGGAAAGAGTCTTGTCGCCTAAGCGCGATATCCAGGCCTCGGTTTTAGGATAATGGTCGCTTACCTGCTCCGCGCTAGCCCGGAACATTTCTATCGCCACTATTTTCAAATCGCGTTGCTCGATGCGACCGATAATCTCTCCTATCAGACCCTTTTGAACACCATCAGGCTTAACCATCAGAAAAGTCCTTTCTTCCTTAAAATGTTGCATTTCGTTTGAAAATTTATAAATTGATAATTTATTGGAAATTGTAAATTAAAAATTGAAAATTACAAAATATTCATTTTGTTAAAACTTCTATTCCGTTTTTTGTCACCGCCACCGTGTGCTCAAAGTGGGCGGAGAGAGATTTGTCGCGAGTAATGAAGGTGTAGCCGTCGGAAAGCCTCTTTATGTCCCGGCTGCCCAAAGAAAACATCGGCTCAATCGCGATCACCAACCCTTCGCGAAGCTCGGGACCTTCCCCTCTGTTGGCTTTATTGGGCACGAACGGCTCTTCGTGGACGCTGTACCCCACCCCGTGCCCCGAGAGACCTTCTATAATACCAAGATTATTTTTCTTGGCCACTTGCATAACCGCATCGCCAATATCTCCTATATGCCCGTGCGGGCGCATCGCGGTAATCGCCCTATCCAATGCTTCTTTGGTAGCCCGAATGAGCATCTCGGCATCCTTGCTGACCTTACCCACCGGCACGGTGATTGCAGCGTCAGTTATCATTTTTACTTGTGGTGAGTTTTTCGAACCATAAGTGAGTCCCAGGTCAAGCGATACTATGTCGCCTTCAAACAAAATTCTGCCTCCATCTTCATTTGGTATGCCATGCACTATTTCTTCGTTGATTGAAACACAAAGAGCGGCCGGGTACGGACGCTTCGCGTCGTAAGGCTGATAGCCCAAAAAAGAAGCGGTGCATCCGGCTTCATCTATCAATTGTTCGGCATAAGCATTGAGTATATCGGTTTTAATCCCCGGCTTCACTTTCTTCGCCACTTCTTTCAAAATCCTGGCGTGAATCTTGCCCCCCTCTCTCATTATCGCAATCTCTTCTTCAGTTTTGTATTTAATTGGCATAGGTTGCTTTTCTCTCAAATTCTTTTAGTAACTCTAAATCTTTCGCTTTCCAACTATTTTCCATTCCCCTTTTATGCGGTTTGCACAATCCGCAAGACCTTTTTTTAATTTTTAGTCGTTTTCTCATCGCTTAATCGTACCAAAATTCTCTCCATCCAAACACTTGACTTTTATATTGAATGTGATTAGATATGTTGAGGAGGTTCTAACCGTATGCCAAAAGGCAGAAGAAACCCCGACGGAGAAGAGGTGAAGGAACTGGAAGTTCCAAAAAAGATTCCTCGTCATATCTCACGACGTGGATCGGGACACACCGAAGAAGGAGACAACGGTGTTGATCGATGGTACAGAAACCATGGTTACGGGGAGAGATTTAATAGATTAGACGAGCTCGACAATGACCCCCAAGACTGAGAAGCTCCTCTGTCCCCGCCACCGCGTCGCAAGACCTCTGGCGGGTTTTGTTTTTAAATCCAGCCCAAACCTCCCCTAGTTGTGCGATCGCACAACTAGGGGAGGTTCAGTTTTTATAGGCCTGCCTTTTCCATTATCTGCCGGTGCACTTCTTCAATAGAGTGCTCGCCGTCAATTTCAATAAATCGGTAGTAAGGATTGTTTTTAAAATAATTGAGGACCGGCACCACGTTGTCTTCGTACCATTTTAATCGTCTTTTGATTTCCTCTTCTCCGTCATCAGAACGACCCCGGTCTTCCATGCGCTGTACAGCCACCTGCGGAGAAAGTTTAATAGAAATGATTACTGGATTTTTTCTTTCATAAAAACGCAGAGCCGAATCGATAATCAAGGCTTCGTGCTCACGACGAGATATACCATCAAGAATGATGTGCTCGTTTCCTGAAATATGATCGACAAAATATTGGGCCCAGATCCAGACCGGCAGAAATTCCGGCATCAAGCCGCCCGACTCAATCACTTCTTTGGTTTTTTTGGCAGTGTAGGAAGCTTGTGTGGCAAACTCACGGAATTTTTGGCCAGTTTCTAAATACAGGACTGTTCGTTCCGGGTCTTTCTCCTTAAGAGTTTCCACCAAAGCTCTCGCCTGAGTGCCTTTGCCGGAGCCGGAGGGGCCGAAAAAGATAAAAGTTTGCGGTTGCATGATTTCAGTATAACAAAGGAACGAAAACTTGTAAAAATTGGTTTCCTGCAGATAAATCTCGGAAACATTTTTACAAGTTTTCGTTCCAAAAAACAAAAGTATCAAAATTATTTTCTTGCAGAGCAAGTCTCAGAAAATAATTTTGATACTTTTGTTTTACCTAAAAAACGGAAAAGCAAATTTTTAATAAGCGAGACTTGCTCTGCAGCTTTTAAAAATTTGCTTTTCCGTTTTTTAGTACTCTCTCGCTGAAATCTGGGCATCCATCTTTTTGATGAGGTCGATGACAACGGACACCACGATAAGAAGGCTGGTGCCTCCGACTGCTACCGCCGCAATACCAGTAAAAGCCTTGATAATAAGAGGCAGCACAGCGATAACACCGAGGAAGAGAGCCCCGACCATGGTTAACCGGAAAAGAATGCTGGCAATATGAGACGAAGTAGAAGTGCCGGGCCTGACTCCAGGGATAAAGGCGCCGCTGCGCTGCAAATTTTTGGAAATTGAATCCGGATCAAAAGTGATAGCGGTGTAAAAGTAAGTGAAAAGGAACACAAGCAGGAAATAGGCAATGCCGTAAAAAGCTTGGTTAGCCAGAATATCTACCACAAAAGAAGAGACTTTTTGTATGATCGCGTTGTTAACGTTGGTCAAAAACCTGGCGATCATCTGAGGGAAAAGGAGTATTGAAAGAGCGAAGATGATTGGGATCACTCCGGCTTGGTTGACCCGCAAAGGCAGGTAGGTGGAAACTCCGCCATACACTTTGTTGCCACGCACCTGTTTAGCATAAGTGACCGGGATTGGCCGTTCGGCTTCGGTAATCACTACCACTCCCCAAATCACAAATAGAGCAACGGCGATAAAGCCTATGTAGGCCGGCAATTGCGAAGGGTCAAAAGCAAAGATAAGTTGCCCAACAGAACTCGGCAATACCGAAACGATACCGGCAAATATGATGAGCGAGAGTCCATTGCCAACTCCAAACTCGGTTATCAGCTCGCCGAGCCACATCAAAAGCAAAGATCCGGCAGTGATGACAATAAGGTTGGTGACCAAATCAAAAGTGCCGAGTTTGGCCAAGATGCCCTGATTTTGAAGCAGGGTAATAAAAGCGAATCCCTGGATTAAAGCGAGCGGCACGGTAAGCAATCTGGAATATTGGGAAAATTTCTTCCGGCCGGCATCCCCTTCTTCCTGATACATGGCCTTGAGTTTCGGGAACATAACGGTCAAAAGCTGCATGATGATGGAGCCGGTGATATAAGGCGAAACGCCGAGCATTATGACGGAAAGATTGGAAAGTCCGCCTCCGGAAAAGATATTCAAGAGACCGAAGAAATCGTTGCCGGAAATGAATTGCTCTAACCGTAGAGTATCAATGCCCGGGATCGGTATCACTGCCATGAACCGGAAAAGGACCAGCACAAAAAGCGTAAAGAGGATTTTGGCCCTCAAAATTTTGTCGCCAAATATAAGTCTGATTTTGTGGATGATATTAGCCATTTAGAACTTTGATTTTTGAAAGTTTGCCGTTTCTGGTTTTTATAAGGCCTTTTTCCAAAAGAGCTTTGGCGGTGATTTCTTCCCCCTCTTTGAAATGTTCCGCCACTCGCGATTTGTTTATCGGTAATGGTTTCTCAAATCTGGATTTGAGGAAATTTTTGCCCCGTCCGCGCAATTTTGGCAGTCTCTTTATGATATCACGCATTTCCGGTCGCTTCTTTCTTCCGCTCCTTGCGTTCTGGCCCTTGGTGCCCCGGCCTGAAGTTTTGCCTCTGGTGCCGCCGCGGCCAACCTGCTTGGCTTTCCTGTTTGATTTGTTCTTTTTTAAATTATTGAATTGCATTTTTGATACGAAAATTATGCGAATTAATGCGAAAGGTTACGAAATTTTTTGGGCAGTTAATTTTTCAATCTTTAAATTTTGTAATTTTTCAAGTGCTTTGATGGTGGCCCGAGCGATGTTGAGCTTGTTCTTGGATCTGGAAAGAATCTTGGAAGAAACTTCTTTGATGCCGGCGAGTTCCAAAACCACGCGCACAGCACTTCCGGCGATTACTCCTTTGCCCGGAGCCGGCATAACTGAAACTCTGGCGCTGGAGTATTTGGCATCTACCGGATGAGGGATTGAACCTCCCTTGGTCAAAGCTACTTTGATAATACTCTTCTTGGCTGCTCGCATCGCCTTATCAACCGCAATCGGAGTATCACCCGCTTTGCCGATACCGACTCCAACTCGGCCCTTTTTGTCCCCCACTACCATGGCGATGCTGAAGCTAAATCGACGTCCGCCGGCAACCACGCGGGTCACTCGCCTGACACTGATGATTTTATTATCAAATTCTTGCCGAACTCTCTCCGGGCGTCTGGAAGGGCGGCGCTCGTTCTTGCGCCTGTCTTTGTTGAAACCGAAAGAGGCCGGAGTTTCTTTGACAGGAACTTCCGCTTCTTTTTCAGGCAGAGCAACTTCAGGAATTTCGGCAACTACTTCCTGGACCACTTCTTCGGTTGATACTATTTCTTTTTCTTCTTTGTTAGGCATGATTTTAATTTAAAATTTGAGACCAGCGGCCCTTGCTCCTTCCGCGACGGCGGAAACCGAACCGGTGTAAAGATAGCCGCCTCGGTCAAAAACTGCTTTTTCTATCTTTTTGGTTTTGGCTTGTTCAGCGATACTTGCACCGACCGCTTTGGCTTTTTCCAAAATGCTTTTGCCTTTGGCGGTTTTGCTAGTAGCGGCGGCCAAAGTTACTCCGCGGTTATCATCGATCAACTGAGCCGTAATATATTTGTTGGAGCGGAAAATAGAAAATCGTGGACAATCTGCCATACCAAAAATCTTTGCTCTAATGCGCTTGCGACGTCGGTCTCTTTGGGTTGTTTTGATTTTTGTGTCCATTTTATTTTTTTATTCGTGTCATTCGCTTTGATTCGTGAATTTGTGTCGTGTTAAACCGATTTCTTACCCTGTTTGCGCCTTATAACCTCGTCGAAATAGCGGAAGCCCTTGCCTTTATACGGCTCCGGTTTTTTGAGAGCTCTCACTTTGGCAGCGAAACTCCCCACCAACTCTTTGTCCATGCCGGAGATGGTTATGAGATTCTTCTCGGCCTTGACAGAAAGTCCCGCCGGAATCGGCACATTGACCGGATGGGAGAACCCCAGAGCGAGTACTAGATTATCGCCAGTGATCTGAGATTTGTACCCCACTCCTTCAAGGACCAATTTCTTTTCAAACCCTTCGTTGACGCCCTTGACCATATTTTTGATATGGGAAGCATATGTGCCCCAGAGCGCACGAGTCTGATTGTTCTCTTTTGGCAAAGCGAGGGAGATGTGTTTGCCTTCTATAGAGATTGAAACTTCCGAGCGGAAGGCCCTTTCGAGCGCGCCCTTAGGCCCCTTGACGGCAAAAACCCCAGAAGCAAAGGTTGCCTCTGTCTTGTCTCCCATATCTATTCCTTTTTTACCTAATCTTGACATTTTGTTTTAAAAATTTTCGTAGCATTTCGTATTATTTCGTATAATTTTCGTATAAAACTACCAAATATTGAATAAATATTCCCCGCCCAAGTTATCTTTCTTGGCATCCATATCGGCCATTATACCTTCGGGAGTTGAGAAAACTGACAAACCGAAACCTCGGCGGAATTTCTTTATCTCTTTGGATTTGGCATAAAGGCGGCGACCAGGTTTGGAAACTCTTTTGACATCTGAGACCACAGGGGCTCCATCCTGCCTGTATAGCAAAGTTACATTTAAAAATTTGGCCGAACCTTTGGTTTTTTTACTAACGGCGCCAATGTACCCTTTGGCGCTCAGCAACTCGGCAACCGCCAATTTCAATTTGGAAAAAGGCACCACAATTGATTCTTTGCGTGTAAGGCTGGCATTCTTTATTCTGCTTATACAATCTCTTATTGGATCGTTCATTATACTAAAATTATGCCTGCCCGCAATGCTTCGCAAAGCGAGGCGGACGGGCGAAAGCTACCCGCCCGAATCGTACCGATCGGTACGGGCGGGCGAAAAGATGACGAAAATTAATACGAAAAAATTTCGAATTGGTTTTGAATTTTTCGCAGTTTTTCGCTGTGTTTCGCATAGTTTTCGTAGATC
>CAYQIR010000004.1:7944-24422 GCA_964417625.1 uncultured Candidatus Saccharibacteria bacterium | reverse complement strand
TTTCGTATCTACCAGGATGATTTCTTAACTCCCGGGATTCTTCCTTCGTTGGCAAGCTCCCTAAAGCAGATGCGGCAGAGGGCGAAGTCGCCCATATAAGCTCGGCCGCGGCCGCACTTGAAGCATCGCCTAACCACCCGAGTGCTAAATTTCGGCTTTTTTAGGGATCTTGCTTTGACTGAAGTTTTTGCCATTAATCTAATTGCTACTAAAGCTATCAAAAAGCCCTTTACGGGCTTCTACAAGCTACCAAATACGGGCGAAATAGTCAAATTTAATCACCGAGTTTGAAAATATTCTTAAAATATGCGATTATTTTAACGCACTAGGCAGCCTTCGCTAAAGCTACGGCCTGCCGAAGGAGGGGTGCCAGAGTGGTCTAATGGAATAGTCTTGAAAACTGTCGTCTCGGTAACGGGACCGTGAGTTCGAATCTCACCCCCTCCGCAACGTAAGAAATTGCTTTGCAATTTCAACGTTGCTGGGACGTTTAAATTTTTTCCAAAAATTTATTACGTCCCGCCTTCGAAAAACTTATGTTTAATTACGTTTACATTTTGAAAAGTTTAAAGAATGATAGTTTTTACATCGGTTATACGACCGATTTGAAAAGAAGGTTTAAGCAGTATAATAATGGAGAAAGCCAAGCGACAAAACCTTTCCGTCCCTACAAACTTATTTTTTACGAAGCATTTTTAAATAATAAAGACGCCAAGAACAGAGAGGTTTATCTTAAGGGTGGTTACGGAAGGAAAACAATCAATAAACTGTTGGCGAAGTATATAACTCCGAAAAATATTTAAAATCTGGTTCTGGAAAAATGTTTATAAAAAGCGTTTTATTCAGTTTTTAGTATTGGACAGACCCGAAGGTCTCGCTGCAGTTATTTTTCGTAAAAATTGTATAATAAAAGCATATGAATTTCGTGTTTCCAATTCTTGCAGCGATTTTACAAGCAGGTTCATTTACAGTTGATAAAATCGTTTTGTCGATCAGAAAAGTGAATTTCAAAACCTATACAGGAATAAGTTTCCCTCTTATTTTTTTAATAACTTTGGTCATTTTCTTAATTTTTCGTCCACCATTGCCGCTAGAATTATTTTCAGAAAAATTAGGCATTTTGCTTTTAGTATCGGTATCAATGCTCATCATAACCAATCTTATTTATTATCGAGCACTGGATTCTGATAGTTTGGGTGAAATCCAAACACTTGATTTACTTCCAACAATACCGATTATTATTTTTTCCGGAATTATTTTTGCTGATGAAAGAAAATTTTATCTGGTAATTCCTGCTCTGATTGCGTCCATTGCTGTCATTTGGTCCCATTGGGAGCAGCATCATTTTAAAATTGCCAAAAACACCTTGCCATTGGGGGTTTGGGTTTTAATAACTGCTCCGATTGATGCGGCTGTCTCAAAAATTTTATTGGAAAATTGGAATCCAATATCGCTTGAACTGGTGAGAGACGGTATTATTGCTGCTATACTTGGCCCATTATTTTTTAAATATACTCGGCAAATTACTTCAAAACCTTTTTATCTCTTGGTTGCAACTAATATTTTAACATCCATTGCTTGGATTCTTTTTTATTTCAGTTATCAGCGCTTGGGTATAATATATACAATTTTGTTATTCTCTTTGCAGCCTCTGTTGGTTTATTTTGCTTCTGTCTTTTTGTTAAAAGAGCCCCTGGAATGGAAAAAAGTTGTTGCTTTTATTGTTGTGCTTAGTTCTATTGCCCTATCGCAAATTATTAAGTAATCCGAAGTAATCCAATAGCTATTGTCCCTAAAACTAATCTGCAGCTTTTTGTTTTAATTTGATTTTCATCTAAAATTTGTTATTATGTGGCCAATGTCTTTAAATCGCAAGAAATATCAGAATACTATTCTGTACTTGTGTAGCAAGCTAAAAGGTGAGATACGGGGCAAGAAAAAACTGGCGAAATTGCTGTATTTCGTTGATTTTGACTTGTATGAGAAAAGTCAAAAAATTATTACGGGAGCGAAATATCTCGCCTATCCGATGGGGCCTTTTCCAGAAGCACTGGAAGAAATCACGAATGAAATGGCAAAAAATAAAACGCTCGGCATCAAACAAATTAAAGAAGCAGACGGTTATAACCCGACTGAGGTTTATAAATGCCTTACTGAACCAGATCTATCCGTTTTTGATGATGAAGAAAAGAAAATGCTTGACCGAATCATTCTGAAGTATGGCAATCTGACAGGCAAACAGTTGGAAGAATTGTCTCATGCCGAGGCTCCTTACATTGGTACTGAACTAAGGAAAGAGATTCCTTATGAGCTTGCTTTTTACAGAGGTACAGACTTTAACGATTTTTAATCTATGCAGTTTCTGTACCATGATAATTTTCAGAAAGAGATCATTATTTTAAAGAAAAAGTATCATACTATCAGCGATGGCATCTCTGCCCTCGAAAGATTATGCGAGGTGCAATTTAACCCAACAGACCCCAAGCAGGTGATTGCTCCAGCTAAACTCCATCGGATAACGCAAAATGATGTTTGGACCCTATGGAAGGTAGAGGTTGTTATACCAAATTCTGGACTCAGGCCAAGCCAGTGGCCAAGGATGTGGTTTGTGGTAAAAGGTGCAATCATAGTATTTCTTTGCATTTCTTCTCACATTGAAAATTATAATAACAAAGAAATGGATCGGCTTGCATTATTAAGAATTTCCGATTTCTTTTAATTAAACGTGTAAAATAATTAGTAATATTGCTTTATGATAACAATCGATGATTTTAAAAAGGTGGAAATAAAAGCCGGCAAGGTGCTTGCGGCCGAACCAGTAGAAGGTTCGGAGAAATTATTAAAGCTCTCGGTTGATTTTGGGCCCGCCGCCGCTTCAAGCTCCGGCGAGGCGAAGGAAGAAAAAGATATGCGGCAGATAATATCTGGTATAGCCAAATACATTTCATCTGAAGATTTGGTCGGCACCACTTGCACCTTTGTCACCAACTTGGAACCGCGCGAGATCATGGGGCTTAAAAGCGAAGCAATGATTATGGCAGTGTCGGGAGAAGGTTTCTTTTCGCTTCTAAAGTGTTCTGAAAACACTCCGCCTGGCAGTATGGTGAAATAAAATTAACCTAATTATTCTAATTAACCTAAATTCTAATTGAGGCTTGGGATTTGTTTAGAGCTTAGAGCAATTAGTATAATTAGAAATTTTTTGGTTGCACACATTTGAAAATTTGCATTCCAAATATATGGTAAAATATAACCAATGAAAGAAGAAACTATTTTAGAGTGGCTCTCCCCCGAGCACCATTTCGACGCGAAGAGTAAAGATTGGTACTGGATGCTCGGCATTATCTGCCTCGGCGCTTCGATACTCGCGTTTTATTTTGACAACTTCCTCTTCGGGGTTTTCATTATCATCGCTGGAGCGACAGTCGGCATGCTCTCCTACCGCGAAACCCGCGCGATGCCGGTCAAAATCACCGGTAAGGGCGTGGTCATCGGCCGACAATTTTACCCCTATTTGGCTTTGCGCTCTTTTTGGATTGAAGATGAACACATTCACGGCGCACGCCTGCTTATGCACTCCGCTTCTTCCTATGCCCCCCTTATCGTTGTACCGGTAAACGAAGAGATCGACCTCAACGATTTACGCGAAATTATGCTTGAATTTTTGGACGAAGAATTTCTCCAGGAATCCTGGGTCCACAAATGGTTTGATAAAATCTTGGCGAGATAAATTTTAAAATTGGCCTGAAAAAGTGCGATAAGGAACAACGGATACTTTTCGCGTGTTTTTGTTCAGATTTTTTTATAGATTTTGTAAACGAAAAAGCCCCGCAACTGCAAGCGCGGGGCTTCTGTTGCGGGGCCGAAGTACTACTTGGTCTTGGGGAAATTTCCCACACTGGCTGCACGCATGATGGCAGTCAAGTTAGCAGGTAGTGGTGAATCCGGTGTCTTGCCGTTGAACAAGTCACGGATCTTTGTAAGCTTACGGGCAAGTTGCCTTGCCGTACCGCTATAAGGCTGACGATCCGCACCCATGAGCATGGTGAGCGGATTCTCGTCGTCTGGAGTGAGCAATGTTTCCAACATGCCGATTGCGACATACTTCTCCGGATCGAGCATCTGGTCTGGCCACGACGGCGCATCTGCAGGGAAGGTCAGGATTTCACCTTGGTGCTCGATCGCAAGCCTCCCGGTCTTCGGATCAACTTTGCAGTTATTTGGGGGTAGAAACCAACGGAAATGGTCTTCGGCCGCCGAGCGGTGGATGAACACTGTCCCTTCCATGAGTGACTCACCAATAGCGCTGTCATACCAACTGACAACCATCCAACGATCGCCGACTAGCCGAAAGTTAACTTTCTGTGGACGCCTATTAGCAATCGCTTTTGGTAGGTATGCCTTGAAGAGTTCGGGAGCGATGTCGTCGCTCTGCGGCCTCCCTTTAACCTTCCATATCTCAAGCGATGCATGCGTTACGTCCAGCGCGCCCAACGTTCTTGTCACACGATGCCGGTCTGCACCTGTGCCTTCAAGAGCAGATAGAGTGAGAATCATACTCTGTTTCCTTTCTTTTTCTCGGTCATTTTTAACGCCCGCCGAGCCGGACGGATTTACAAAGAACTACAACAGGGATTTCTCCCCTTCAAAAATTCATAAAAACTCTTGAAGGGAAGCCCGATCCGATACTGCTAGATCCGGCTTTCTGAAAGAACTTACTCCAAAAAAACAGTGGCAGCCCTGATCATGTGGTGTGGGGTCGGTGACAGTTTGAACACCTCTATCGGACAGCGCTGACCATCAGAGGCCCGAGCAATCTTGGCAGTCGTGTCGTTCGTTATCTTAAGACCTCTCAGGTCAATTTTTTTCTTTTTTGCATACCCAACAAGGATTGTTCTCGCCGAGATATGCCTGTCAGCGACAACGTAGACATGGTTGGTAGTGCTGCCAACCTCGATCCTGTACAAGTGGAAGACACTTCGCCGAAAAGTCATATTAATCATGACTTTTCCTCCTTTGCTTCCAGTCTTTCCAGAAGTTCAGGCATCCAGTTTTTATGCCGATGTTCTGGCGGATGTTCGAACGAACCAGGCCGACCAGAGATTTTCTCGCTGATCATGGCGACCGCGAACACCGGCAGAAACAACAAAAGAGTGAGTAGGTTGCGGTTGAAGTAGAAGAAGGTCAGGATGAGATTTTTCAGATTGTCGTTCCTGCCTTTCTCCTCGCAAATCTTGCAAATAACGAGATGCTCGCCCCCTTCGGTGTGGATCATCTTTTGACTTCGATGAATCGACATGCAAAAGAAGGCCAGAAAAGGCGCTAACAAAGTTCTCATGGTGGTTTTTCCTCCGCTTGTATTCAATCATAGTTTAAATAAAATAGCAATGCTTGCGGAAATAATGATTTTGTGGTATCTTCTACAACCAGAAAGGAAGGTGAAAATATGGAGGTCCCGCAGGTATTTGAAGCCATGTTTCAACAGGGCGACGAAAAACAAGGTGAGTGGTTAAAAAGACCACCAAACCGAGACGAAACCGGCATTATTCCTGTGAAGTTCCTGAAGATCAGCGAAGGTCGGGGCAAGTTGGTCTATGTCTCGAGATATTGCGGATTTCGCAATCCTATCAACCACGAGCAGATCAAAAAGCGAGCCATCAAAGGGCTACACAATAAGCTGTTTTCGTCGTTGTGGAAACTCTCACAGGAAGAACTCTTGTACCTCGTCAATTCTTACGAGGAGATCTGCACTACTCTGATCAACAACGAAAACAGAGAGTGCAAAACGCGTGCGGCTTTCAAGAGAGTTCTCAAGACCTTGTCTGGCAGGCATTTCGACCCCAACACTCTGGAGTTCGATTTGGAAAAAAAGGAGCCGAGAAATCTGCCCCCCACCCACATTCAGGAGAGACTGAAGGAATACCGGCTCAACCCGGAAAAATCCGGGCATCTCTCAAGATCAGCTCAGGATGAGCTTGAGCTTTCAGTTCGTGCTTATAATCTGCTCAATGAGCACGACATTCAGACTTTCGGCGAACTCGTTCATGTGAGAGAGTTTCTCCGAGCAGGGAAACTGGAAGGTCTCGGACGCAAGACGCAATTGGAGCTCCAGAAGATCATTGACTATATTATTGAACATTCGAAATAACTGAGCCTGGCGGATACAGGCGGCCCGATCGAGAGGTTGGGCTTTTTTCTTATAATTATATAAAAATTAACTTATTTCGGCACCTCACTCGTTTACAACTTTCAAAATAAAAAGTTAAGAAAATGGGCATTGGGTTAACACCGGGTATCACTTTGGAACACATAACTTATCCACAGATATTTTTTGAATAACTGAACCTAGGTTGTATAGTATGTTACATACTATCTATCCGATTATTTATGTACTCACAACAAGTAAAAGAAAGGGCTAAAAAATTACGAGGACAAGGTGTTTCTTATAACCAACTGCAAAGAACGCTTAGTATTCCCAAAAGCACCCTCTCCTCTTGGTTTAGTGAAAGTTTGGGTATGCCTTTTGACCGTAAAGCTCTTTTGCAACATCTTGCAAAGATACGCGTACTTTCTGTAAAAGCAAAAACTAAAATTAAACTAGACGAGTTACGAGAAATCCAAATAAAAGCACAAAAAGAAGTGTCTTTATATCCTTTAAATTTAATAGGTTTTCAAAAATCGCTCATTTCTATGCTGTATTGGGCTGAAGGAGCTAAACACAAAACAGTAAGTGGATTAATTATTGTAAATACTGACCCCAAATTACTTAAGCTTTTTATTTCTCTACTAAGAAATTGTTACGAGCTTGATGAGAAAAGATTTCGAGTTCGTCTACATGTACATTATTATCACCCTATAAAAGAAACTCGCCGATTTTGGTCAAAATTATTAAAAATTCCAGAACCACAATTTAGTAAAACTCTAATAAAGAAGCGGGGTTTAAAAAAAAGATTTAGAAAAAATTTTCATGGTATTTGTATACTATCATATCTCAATAGCTCTATACGAAAAGAGATTTTAGCGTTAGGATATGCCATACACGATCAAATAGAGAAAGTTTGTCGTATTTAAAAGCCCTCGTAGTTTAATGGATAAAATAACGGCTTGCGGAGCTGTTGATCGAGGTCCGATTCCTCGCGGGGGCACCATTAACAAAAAATGCCTCGTTTGGCGAGAGTATTTGTTTTATTCCGACAAACGAGGGGCGAAATGAAAACTAATTTTCATTTTCTCCGAGTGCCGTCGGAACAAAGTGCGGAGCACTTTATACCTTGACGGTGATTTGGATGAGGCGGGATTTTTTACGGGAGGCGGTGTTCTTTTTGATGAGTCCGCGTTTAGCCGCTTTGTCTATCGCCTTCTGAAGTTTCGGTATGAGCTTCTTTGCTTCTTCGATTTTCTTGGCGGCTACCAGTTTTTTGTATTCTTTAATGACGCTTTGCATCTCGTCTTTGCGGTGCAGATTAAAAATCCTCTTCTTTTTGGAAGCACGAAGGGCCTTTTTGGCAGATGATGTAATAGGCATAACAGAAACAAACTAACATATATAATAATTTTACGCAACGATGCTAATTTCGGGTTGTTTCTGGTATATTACTAATATCTAATAGACTATAATCTAACGACTATTTTATGTTTGGCCACATTACAGGGGAAATATTCGATTTGAAAGGTACCCGGGCTATAGTCAAAGCGGGTGGCATCGGCTTTGTGGCCCACAGCACCCCGGCTTACCTAGCCAAGCTCCGGACCGGGCAAGAAGCCAGTTTTTGGGTGCACACAGCGGTCAGAGAAACCTCAATCGATTTGTATGGCTTTGAGACCGAAGAAGAACTTCGGGTGTTTGAACTGCTGATTACTGTTTCCGGCGTCGGTCCAAAGTCGGCACTCGCCATATTGAGCGTCGCCGGTGTAGACGCAATAGAAGAAGCGGTAGCGACCGGTGACACTTCTTCGCTTACCAAAATTTCCGGCATCGGCCGAAAGACCGCCGAAAAAATCGTTTTGGAATTAAACGGTAAACTTGCGACTACCCGCAAAGGCCAGGCCAGAAACAGTGAAGATATCGATGTCTTTGAGGCTTTAAAGTCGCTCGGCTACCGCGAACGCGATATCCAAGAAACAATCAAGAACTTGCCGAAAGATCTCTCTGGCACCAATGAAAAAATAAAATACGTTCTTAAAAATTTGGGAAAATAACATGACACCAATACACGAATGAAAACGAATGACACAAATAAAATAGAAGAGTCAGAGGTATTGGAAAAAATATTGAACATCGGGAGGAAGATAATTCCGCGAAAAATTTTTAAATCGGCCCAGCCGATTTATCATTACATTTTGGCAGTAACCGGCACAATTATTTATCGCTTCCCCGCCAAAAAATTAATAGTCATCGGCGTAACCGGCACAAAAGGTAAAACCACTACGGTGGAACTAGTGAACGCTATTTTGGAACAGGCCGGCTACAAAACCGCTTTGGCGAGCACTCTGCATTATAAAATCGGAGAGAGGCACTGGAGAAACTTATTCAAAATGACTTTGCGGGGCCGATTTTTTACTCAGAGATTTTTGAGACAAGCGGTCAACCAGGGCTGCAGCCATGCCATTATTGAAATGAGTTCCGAGGGAGTGCCTCAATTCAGGCATAAGTTTTTATACCCTGACGCTTTGATATTTACCAATCTAGCACCCGAACATATTGAATCCCACGGCTCTTATGAAAAATACCTGCAGGCTAAATTAAGTATCGCCAAAGAGCTTGAGAGAATGTTTCAAAAAAAGTGCTCGAAGAAAAACCAAAATAAAAATTTTGACTCCTCATCCCTAAAGGGTTCCCACGGAGCTCAAAATTTTTATTCCGATTTTTCCGAACCAGCAATTATTGCAAACGCGGACGACAAAGAGAGTGAAAAGTTTTTGGCGCTTAACATAAAAAACAAAGTCCCCTATTCTCTCCGCGATACAGTCGGGCTTAAGGCCGATGAAAATGGTTCTTCTTTCCAAGTGGGCAAGATCGTCATTCATAGCAAACTGCCTGGCATTTTCAATGTCTCCAATATGCTCGGCGCCATAGCTTTTGCTAAATTTGCCGGCATAAGCGACGAGCATATCAAAAAAGGTTTGGAAGGGATAAATTTTGTCAGAGGCCGGATGGAAAAAATAAACGCCGGGCAAAGCTTTGACGTGGTGATTGATTATGCCCACACTCCCGGCTCTCTCCGCGCCGCTTACGAAACTTATGGTTCGACCCATTCGAATTTCTCAGGGCAAGCAAGCTCACCACAAGCAAAAAAATACTATCTAATTTGCATACTGGGCAACACTGGCGGAGGGAGAGACACCTGGAAACGGCCCGAGATGGGCAAGATTGCCGACGAGTATTGCGATGAGATCATTTTAACCAACGAAGATCCTTACGACGAAGACCCGATGAAAATCGTTGAGGAAATAAAAGCTGGCATCACTCTCAAACCGGTTGAGATAATAATGGACAGAAGGGCCGCTATAAATAAAGCTCTGACGCTCGCCCTGATTGAAACTAAGGAGCTCGCTTTAAAAGAAAAGAGAGAGAACGAATCGGGAATAACAAAATATAGGGTAGCTGTTTTGATTACAGGCAAAGGCACTGACCCTTACATCATGGGCCCAAATGGCGCCAAACAAGAATGGGACGATGCGACCGTAGCACGCGAAGAATTAAATAAAGTTTTAAATAAATAAAAAACCCTCCGACAAGCCTAGGCTCATCATCGGGTCGTTGTGTCCTGACATTACCAGTGTCAGGTTTTAAGTGCTCTCCTGGACTGTGTTTTGAAATCGTATCGCCAGATCTGGTAAACTGGCCTAGAATCATATACAACTTACTGAGTTCAGTATACCAGGTTCATATTATTTGTCAAGCAAAATTTAATTTTGTAAAGGTTTATGGTAAAAATATGTTGAAAAATAAGGATAATTTACAATATGATAAAAATTTTGTTGTTTTAAATTCGCGTTATTCGATCTTATTCGCTAATATTCGTGTATGCCCGAACTGCCGGAGGTACATACGACTGTTGAAGGTTTAAAGACCGTGGTTATCGGCAAAACCATCAAAGATGTTTGGTCGGATTTTTATGTCGGCGCCAAGTATAGGAACCGGCAAAATATAAAAAATAAAAAATATTTTGATAAATTCAAAAACATAACCGCCGGCGCCAAAATAAAAAGTTTGGAAAGAAAAGGTAAAAATATCCTGATTAATCTAAGCAATGGCTTTACGATTATCGTGCATATGAAAATGACGGGATGTTTGATGTACAAAAAAGATAAAAAGGGAAAATATATTCACCTCGTTTTTTCGCTCTCCGACGGCAATTACCTGCTACTCTCCGACTTACGAAAATTTGCTTCGGTCACCATCTCCAAAACTGCCGAACTGCATTTGCATGACACGGTTGGCAAGCTGGGTATTGACCCGCTTGATTCGCAATTCAACGCCAAAAAACTTTTTGAAACAATTCACAGCAAAAAAAATTGGCCGATAAAATCCGCCCTGCTCAATCAAAACTCAATCGCGGGGTTAGGCAATATTTATTCCGATGAGATTCTTTGGGCTACAGGCATTCATCCCCTCTCCTGCGCCGACCAAATCCCCCCGAAAAAGTTTGGCGAAATATTCAAAGCGATGCGAGCAATTTTAAAATTCTCCATCAAGCACGGCGGTGATTCCAAATCGGATTATCGCAACGCTTTTGGTGAAAAGGGCGGTTTCCAAAATTTTCACAAAGTGTACGCCCAAAAAGGCCAAAAATGTCCAAAACGAAATTGTGGAGGTATAATACAAAGAATAGTCGTTAGGGGCAGAAGCGCCCATTTTTGCCCGAAACACCAGATAAAATATGAAAGAAAATAAGGAACCGATTCTTATCATACTCATTTTATTTATTTTAGCCGGCCTGGCTTACAGCCCTGCCAAAAAAAGCGGAGTACTGGATAAAAATATGGACACTCAAAACACTTCAACCATTGGCGCCGATACAAGCGCGAATTATGCCGGCAATGCCAGCACCGCTGAAGAAATACGCAGAACTCAGGAAGAAATAGAAAATCTGGAAAAAAATTTGAGAGAGGAAACCGAGAAAAGAAAGCGCTCCCCGTATTACGGTAAAATAACAATGTCCGGCATCTCCGGGCTTTACGGAGACAACCCGGACGAAGAATACATTTCTCTTTATACCAGCCTCCAAAAAAACGAAACGGTAAAGATAACAGGCTGGTATTTGAAAAGCGAAGTAACCGGTTATTATGCCGTCATAGGCAAAGCTTCTCTCCTGCCATTCCCCTTCAACAAAACCGAGAGCGACATCATATTGCAACAAGGAGACAGCGTAATCATCACCAAAGGATTTTCTCCTATCGGCATCTCTTTCAGGACCAACCTTTGCACCGGTTATTTTGAAGAAAATAGGGCATTCATCCCAAATCTCTCCAAAGAGTGCCCTCTGCCCAAAGATGAAACGCTACCGGTATTTTCAACTATCCACGACCGGCAAGAGGAATGCCTTGACCTCATAGACAACATACCCCGATGCACCACTAAGGGCTCCTCTTACATAAGAGACCTGCCTGACACTGTGGCTGACTCATGCAAAAATTACATTACTACCCAAATAAATTACAACTCCTGCGTAGCCAAACATTTCAGCGACACCAATTTCCCTGGGCAAGAGTACCGCGTCTATCTCAATAAATTCGGCCCCCTCTGGCGACAAAGGAGCGATAAAATAAACCTGCACGACCAAAACGGCCTGATAGTGGACACTATTTCATATTAGATAACTTACCCCACAGTCAGTCCCAAAATATCCGCTCAATCTGCTGGATTATATTTTCATTTTTGCAATGAAAAAGCAGGCCAAGATATGATCGGCTCACCTGTTCGAGATATTCTTTTTCAACAATACCTTTATCAAAAAGAATTTTCAGATTGGTTAATTTTTTAAGTAGCCTATTTTTTGTTTTAGTTCTCAAGACTCGTCTATGCGGCAACATTACATATCCAAGAAAATCTATCCCTTGATGTGCTTTGCGGAAAATTATTTTGTTAGGATGAATATCAATTAAAAGTTTTTCTTTGCAAAATATTTTAATTTTTTCTAAACAACCGTCTAGAAATAGTTTTGAATGAGACATGAGGATAAAATCATCACAATAACGGACATAGTATTTTGCTTTTAGATTATGTTTTACATATTGATCAAGTTCATTTAAATAAAGGTTTGAAAAAAGCTGACTGGTAACATTGCCGAGCGGTAGTCCTTTTCCTTGTGTTTTTTCAAAAGAGATAATGATTTGCTTTATTAGTAGTAAAATATTTTGGTCTCTAATTTTTTTGGATATAAGATTGAATAAAATATTGTGGTCAATAGAGTCAAAAAATTTTCTGATATCACATTTTAAAACGTGACAGACTCTCGTATGATTTTTGCTGATTTTATTTATATATTTTTCAAATGAATTTATCCCAGCATATATCCCTTTTGAATTTCTAGATGAATAAGAATGAAAAATAAAACCAGAATCAAAAATTTGATATAATATTCTGTATACTGCTTGGTATAAAATCCGATCTCGAACACTTGCTCTATGGATCTTTCTAAGTTTAGGGTCATATACTGAAAATTCCTTGTAAGGATGAGGTTTCCATTTTCCAGCAGAGAGTAAATTGTGAAGTTCAAATAAATTACTTTCCAGATTTATTTCAAACTGAGACACATCAAGCTTTGATCGTTTACCCTTAGCAAACTCCTGCCAAGCCATAAACAAATTTTCAAGCGAGATAACATCACAAAAATTAAAACTATGACGACCCCCCCCCGCAACCCCGTCCATTATTCATAAGATAAGAATACTTTATCAAGATGTCTATTGCATCAGCGGGAAATTTTCAAAACGGGACAAACTTGGTATCCACGCAATTATAGAGTCTCTATGTATAGAGATATTGTCTCTTGCCATTGAAACCGCTTTTAACCCAAAAAATTTAAAAGTTAATGTCCTTAAAACATTGCGTATTAAAACCAATGTCCTAAAAAATCTGGTCAGAACAGAGTATGAAATCAAAATTATTGACATGAAAACATATTTGAGAATATCCGGACAATTGGTGGAAATTTCAAAAATGACCAACGGCTGGATAAATTTTGTAACGGAAAAGGAATCTCCCTAAAATAGAAAGACTCCTTAATCTCCGAGAAATTTCCAGACGGGAGCCTATCTTCTCGTTCCGATTGTCCGAATTGTTCCAGTTGAACCTAACCTTGCGATTGTCAGGGTTCCAGTTGCCGTTCGCAACCTTGCCGTCAGCAAGACGGGTGCCGTACTAGTGCTACATTTTTTCCTTTTCACCGAAAATTATTTAACAAAATAAATAATTTTCTGGGTTATCTTTTCATGATTAGAGGCACCACGAGTTTTCGTGCGTAGTATAAAATGAAGCACGCAATTTCTATATATTGGCAAATTGTTATCCCTCCCTGCTTTTTATAAAAAGCAGGGAGGGACCAATTTAACAGCCACATAAATTATATATGAAAATGGCGGAGATTAAAATCTCCGCCATGCCCCGATAGGGACTAAAGGGAACAAGGTTAAGGAAGTAAGGGAACCGGGATTGCCAGACGGGAGCCTATCTCCTCGCGCCGATAGTCCGAACTGTCCCAGCTGAACCTAACCTCGCGAAAGTCAGGGAACCAGCGGCCGTTCGCAACCCTGCCGTCAGCAAGACGGTTTGCTGGAAACCATGTCCATGTTTGCAGGTCCAGGTGTTCGCTGGTCGCGAAATGGTGTACGGCAAACGCCAGAGCATAGCCGCGCAAACCCAACCAGTTCTTGTTCATCGCAACAAGTTGATTCGGTGAGGACCCCATCGTGTCGTCGTCCGGCCGGATAGAATTCTGAATGAAGTGAAGTGTCGGCTCCTTGTTTGCTTGCGAGCCGGAGTACTTCATCACATCCACCTCTTCCCAGACGGCTAGCCCAAAATCCTTGAGAGCTTTCTGAACAGCGCCGCGGTTATCGAGCCCGCCCGGATCAAAGACAGGGATGACTGATTTCCACGGGAGCTCCGCCGGAATGACGAAGTGCTCGCGAAGGCTGATAGTGACGCCGAAATACTTCTTGGCGAACTCTTCGGCTTTAGAGAGCCATCCTTCGACATCGGTCTCCGCCGTTTTGAAAAGCGTGGGCAATGCCGGCACAATCGCTGGTGCGGGTTTGGTTTCCGGTTGAGGAAAAACAAAACCGCGAAGGATTGCCTCGGGAATCATGTTTTTGTTTTGCAGGTAGTATTCCTGCACTTCCGTAGGGAGCCCGCAAGTTGCGAAATTCGCGGCAACCGCGAGTCCCAGATCGTACGTCATTTTCTCAATGAGGGTGCCCAGCATGGGATTCCTCTCTTTCTTTTCAACGAATTTTGCAGAGTTTTTAGGTTCCGCAATCTACTTGGATTATAACATACTGCATAAAAAATGCAAATTTATTAAATAACTCATCCCAAACCCTTCTCTTACAACAATAGAAGAGCTTTCGAACCCCTCCCTTGTTATAAGGGAGGGCAGGGGTGAGTTATATTAAAGAATACAAAACCACACCGGCGCAGACCGCCACATTCAAAGATTCTTTATTGCCGTGCATCGGCAATGCGGCCACCAGGTCGCAAAGTTTTAAATCTTCTTTTGAAAGCCCTTCCACTTCGTTGCCGAAAACCAAGGCTAGATTATAGTTTTTACCTGCCTGCCGGCGAGGCAGGAATTTTAGATAATAGTTTTTTAATTTGCGATAATCAATCGCCGTTTTATTTTGTTCAATCCCAACAATTAAAAACTGGGAAAAATTTTGATCTCCGTGGGAACCCTTTAGGGAGGAGGAGCCAAAATTTTTCCTAGTTTTTAATTGGATTATTACTTTGTTTAAACTTTCTACCTTTTCCCACTCCACTGATTTCTCCGCTCCAAGCGAAGCTTTGGTGAGTCCCCTGTTCTCCCGCCCAAACCGGTCCGTTGGCGCGGGGGTATAGCCACACAAAAAAATTTTAGAGACACCTGTCGCATCGGCAGTACGGAATATCGATCCCACATTTTCGTTACTGCGTATATTGTTGAGAATAACAACAATATTTATCTTATTTGTATTTATCACCAAACTAGTATACAATTTTCGTAGCTTTTCGCATTATTTCGCATAATTTTCGTATTATATGTTAAATCCATTTCCAGACCTGCTTACCTATTCGTTTTTTGCCCCGACCATTCTGCGCTTAGTAGCCGGGTTGGTATTTATCAACTTAGGCCGAGCCTTATTTAAGGGAGAAAAAAACAGATGGATGATTTCCCTCAACACCTTGAGAATTCCAAGACCCAAGATAGCGGTTAAGGTATTTGGACTTATTGAAATCGTCGGAGGTGTAATGCTGGTATTGGGATTTTACACGCAAGTAGCCGCGCTCGTTTTGGCCCTGCTTACGTTTAGCGAAGCTTATGTCGAATATAAAGACCCGGCTATCCTCAAAAGAAACTTTCCTTTCTACCTAATCCTTTTTGCCATCACTCTCTCCCTTCTCCTCTCTGGCGCCGGGGCCTTCGCTTTCGATTTGCCGCTGTAATCGACCTCACCCCACTTTCCTTACGGAAAGTTGCCCCTCCCCTTGCGAAGGTGAGGGGAGAAGCAAGGATACTTTCTATTTTTGGAAGTTTTATGTTATATTCTTTATGTTTTTAACAAATCCGCCCGTAGCTCAGTTGGTAGAGCAGCGACCTTTTAAGTCGATGGTCGTAGGTTCGATTCCTACCGGGCGGACAAAAGACACAACAATCCTGCCTGCGCAGGATTTTGTGCTTTTGTCCGAGGCGCAGCGATGTTTTTGTTTTGCGCAGCAAAGGCAAAAATCGCGAGCCGGGGTCGCGAAAAATTTGCGTCAGCAAATTTATTTGTGACGACAATCAAAAAGCCCGCGCTTTGTATATAAATGGCGCGGGCTTTTTATTATGTTTTATGTAGCACCTTTGTAGTTTACCGCCCCTCAGGGCGGAGCTCTGGAGAGGCGTACACTCTTTTGGGCTTTGGTGTTTTGCATAGCGATTTTGGTTACTTCATTGCTAATACACTCTAGATGACTTAACATTAGACATTAAGGTTACCTTGTAACATTTTGGCTTTATAATAAGTCTCCCCTATGATGAGCGACGAAGAAATACTTAAAAATTCATACAAAAAGCCCGCGCTTTTCGGCCAATTATTTGACCGATACAATAAGCAGTTCCTGCGAACGGCCCGGAAGACCCTGCGCTCAGGGGACGATGCCGAAGATGTCGTCCAGGAAACTTTTGTCCGGATTTACAAATACGGCAAAAAGTTTGGCGAAAAAGATGGCGCCAAGTTCAAATCTTGGGCCAATGCCATCCTGAGAAATTGCCTGGCAGACCAGATAAACAAAT
>CAYQIR010000004.1:0-7934 GCA_964417625.1 uncultured Candidatus Saccharibacteria bacterium | reverse complement strand
ACAGGAACGCTTCTGCCTCTTTGACCGAAGAGGTGGAGGACCTGAGCCCGGAAGCCAGCCAGGCGGCAGTGTTTGAAAACGGCAGCTACACCCAGTTTGTTTTGAGCAAAATAGATGGCGCCACCGCTGACATAATCAACCTGCGCTATGTGTTGGGTAAATCTTTCAAAGAAATCGGAAAGATTTTGGGCATTAAAAGCGGCACCGCCAGAGTCAGAGCCCACCGCTCCAAAAAAGTATTTATTGAAACTTACAACCAATACAACACTTATGAATAACGTTAATTTAAAAAATAGAATAATGCTCCGCGTATATTTGATATATGCCAAAAATCTTTTCGTAGAGCGATTTGATTATTTCATGGTAGGGGTATTTATCGTCATCTCTTTGGTTATGGTCTCCGTCCAAGACGTGGTGCACAACATCCCAAAAGACAACTGGTCGTCTTTTTTTATTTTCTTTATATCCGCGATAAAGAACACCAGTCTGGTTATGCAGGTGTTCATCGCCGGTTTTGTGCTAAGAGCGCTGATTAGCAGTGTCAGACTGACCTATAAAAATATACTGCCAAGAGTATCCGCGATACGATTCAGATATTAAGCAGAATTTTTTCCAGAGCCAAATCCAATTCATCGCCCCGCCCGACTGAACCGTCGTTCGGGCGGGCCCCCATTCTGGAGCGGTGGTAGGCTTCCACCAGCTTTGCGTAAAAATACTTCAGGGTCTCATCGGACCAATTTTTCAGATGGCCTTTTGACTTGGTGTAAGGGTACGCGCTTTTCATCCCCAAATCTTCCTGCGTAGCGCCCTTTTTAATAGCTACCATATCCCGCACTTTGCTCACGACCTTATGGACCAATTCTTCGGCCTCAATCCCTTGAAATCTTAACCTTTGGTATTCAATCCAAATTTTTTTGGTATTCTTCTCTCCTATCGCATCCTGCAGAGCAAACGGGCTGTAACCAAAAGCCCTTTCTTTTTTTTCTTTGACTGCAACCTTTTCTCCAGAAACGGCAGGAAAAATCCCCTCATATTCTTTAAACAAATTGCTCTGGTTCATTTTATTTAAGTTCGCCCCAATTTTGGCCAACGGCATGATTGACGATTATCGGCACTCCCAAACTTTGTTCCGGAGTAACAATGTTTTCCATCAGAATTTCAGCCTTAGGAATAAACCGCTCTAGTGCCGTGTCCTCCACCTCGTAAACCAATTCATCATGGATTTGCATCACAAGGTGCACCTTGTCCGAAAGATTTTCTTTTTTTATGAAAGTGTCGATATTTTTCATTGCGATTTTTATAATATCGGCATTGGTACCCTGGATCGGGGCGTTAATCGCCATCCTTTCTGCCGCTGCTCTGATAAAAGGCAGTTTGGATTTTATCCCTTCAAAATATCTCCTCCGGCCAAAAAGAGTTTTCGTGTAGCCGATTTTGGCTGCTTCTATTTTTGATTTGTCCAAATAGCTCGCTAGCCCGGCAAAATTTTCAAAGTAAGCATTCAAAAATTCCTGAGCAGTTTTACGGTCAGTGCCCAAATTTACCTGCAAAGCATTTACTCCCATACCATAAAGAATACCGAAGTTAATAACCTTGGCTTGCCGCCTCATTTCTTTAGTCACTCCCCCTTCCGGCACTTTAAAAACTTCCGAGGCCACGGCCGAGTGCACGTCTTTGCCATTTTTAAAAATTTCAATCAGCTTCGTATCTTTTGACAAAAAAGCGGCAATTCGAAGCTCAATTTGAGAATAATCAAAAGCTACAAACTTGCTGCCTTTCGGCGCAAAAAAGGCATTGCGGATTACCCTACCTCTGTCGCTGCCTATTGGTATGTTTTGCAAATTAGGGCTCTCCGAAGACATCCGGCCGGTCGCGGCGCCGGCTTGAATAAACCTGGAGTGCAGACGCGAATTACTGTCGAGGGCTTTAGGAATAGGTTCGATATAAGTGGAAATAAGCTTTCGCAACTCCCGATATTCCAAAATGAGCGGTACAATCGGGTGCAGATCGCGCAACTTATCGAGTTCCGATTCTTTGGTAGACTTGGCGCCCCCGGCTGTCTTTTTTTGATTTTTGACGGTCAAGCCCAGCTTATCAAACAATACTTCCCCGAGCTGTTTGGGCGAAGCGACGTTGAAATTAACCCCGGCCATTTCCCAGATCTTCTTTTCTATTTGCGACAGTTCTTTGGAATACTTCTCTCCCAGATTTTCCAAAAACTTTTTGTCTACCGAGATTCCATATTTTTTTGTTTCTTCCAAAATTGGAATCAGCGGCTTTTCTATTTCTTCAAAAACAAAATCGCTCCCTCTTTTTTTAAGTTCATCAAAAACAAATTTTTTTGCTTCCTCAAAATTTTCGGTGCCGGCAAAACTGAAAAGGTCTTCGGGTTTAGGATTTGTGATGTTTGAATCAACTACCCAAAGCGCAACAAGAGTTTCTTCAACTTCAAGATTATTTTTGTCAGAAGAAAAGTCCTCGGAAGAAAGTCTGGTTGAGCCCGAAGGAGCGACCCGAGGACTTTCTGGAGAGGAACTTTTCTTCTGACTTTCTCCATTAAGCACATTTTTTAAACGCCCGCCCATAGTCCTAAACTCTAATTCGCCAAACAAGGCTTCGGCTTTTTTTATATCCACGCCGTCTTGCCAATCTTTATCCGGCAGCTCAAAATCAATCGGTGCGTCCCTGCGGATAGTGGCGAGCATTTTGCTGAACTTCGCTTCCTCTTCCCCGTTTTTTAAAAGCTCTATAATGCCTTTTCTGATGCCTTTTTCTTCAAGTTTTTTTGGTTCTTTTTTGAGAACTTTGTAAATATTTTCGATAGTACCGAAGTTTTTTATCAAATCGGTCGCGCTTTTTTCACCAATCCCCTGGATGCCGATAATATTGTCGGACGGATCACCCCGAAGTCCTTTGAAGTCCGTCAGGAACTCTGGCGCAAAGCCAAACCTCTCCATCACCGCCTTCTCATCATATAAAATTGTCTCTTTGATCCCCTTTTTAAGAGTATAGACTTTGACACTGTACTTATTCCCTCGGCCATCTCTGACAAGTTGCATCGTGTCCATATCTCCCGAGGCGATAATTATATCTACACTTTTACTGAGCATTTTTTCTACAATCGTACCCAGCATATCGTCGGCCTCAAATCCTTCTTTGGAATAAATAGGAATATTTAAAACCTCGCATATCTGTTTGGATTTTTCGAGCTGCATCACAAGGTCGCCATCAGTCTTCGCCCGGCCGGCTTTATAGCCTTCATAAACTTCGTGGCGATAAGTGGCTTTCGGCAAATCGTAACAAGCCACAATATAATTCGGCTTCAAATCAGCGACAATTTTCAAAACCATAAGCACCAATCCGTAAAGCGCACCGGTCGGCTCACCCTTACTCGTCGCAAAATCAGGCAGAGCATGATATGCCCGATGAATAATCGCATGCGCATCAAGTAAGACTAACTTCTTTTTATTTTCTTTGTTTTTCATTTTTCTATTTTTATTTTCCTTTCGTTTTCATTACTGCCATGCTCAAAAAATATTTTGGTATACAGCGGCATGATGCCGGCAATCCGCTCCGGCCACTCTACGCAAATAAGGTTTTTGGGATCAGCAATTATTTTCTGCCAGCCCAAGTTTATCATTTCCGATTCTTTTTCTATCCGGTAAGCGTCGATGTGAATTAAAAAATCGAAGTAAGAGTTGCGAGTCGCGAGTTGCGATTTTCCTGGATTTTCTCGTACTTCGTAACTCGTACTTCGTAACTCGTACTTTCTCATAATCACAAAAGTGGGGCTCTGGATTGTCTCTTCTACTCCAAAAGCTTTGGCCAAATACTTCATAAAAGTGGTCTTGCCGCTCCCTAATTCGCCATACAACCCCACGACTGTAGCCCCCTGATGGTCATCTTCAAGGGAATTGGCAAAATCAAGAGCTATTTGGGCTGTTTCTGACACGTCTTTGGACAAAAATTCCATAGGGTGATTTTATCATCCCCACTTAGCTAAAGCTACGCGGGGCAAGAAAAAAAGAAAAGTCCCGTCGGAGTCTGCCGCAAGCGCGAGCATATTCTCCGACGGGACAATTTAGGGCAGCGGGCGGTCAACCCGGTCCACCTCCATCACCCAATGAGCCACCTTCTCTTTTTCCCACTGGTAGATGTAGAGTGACATTCGCTCACTCACCCCGTAGTAGAACTTCCCGTCGACGACTCGCCGAGCCGTCCAGACGAAATCCTGGCTGGAATAACTGTTGGCCCCGCCCACTATCCCAGCCTCAAAGCCCAGAACAGCCACAAGCGTAATGGTGCCGTGAGGGCACATGTTGTATACCACCGGCCTGGCGTTTCCGCTGATGTCCACGGTTTCATCGTACCGGTTAGATGTCTCAACGAGGCCCATGTACCGGGCAAAGAAAAACCTCGCGGCCCTATTACCTCCGACACGAAAGGCATGGCGCCCAAGTTCCGGGCTGATGATCACATTCTCCCTTCCGCCCTGGGGGCACTCGAGTCCAAGGTCTCGTTTCCACCTCTCTTGGGTCTCAACGGTTCTCAGAGCGGACCAGGCGCGAAGCTGATCAACATCTGCTTGCGAAAGGGGCCTCATCGGCACTCTCGATTTCGCCGGTCTTTTTTTTGTTGCACACCCAACAAACAGTATGGCCAAAATGGCCAGAAACATAGCGTTTTTCATGGTACTATCTCCTCTGTTTTATATTGTACACCCATTTGATATAAAAGTCAAGTGATTTCTCCTCCTCTTAAAATAAGAGGAGGTTGAGGGTGATATGTTATAATTTTCTCATGACAATCCAATTTAACGAGGACAAGCAAAAACAAAAACTCGAGGACTTGAGAGAAAGCGAGGAAGAAAGCCTGGCCCAAGTAATGTCTCAAAAATACGGTATCGCTTATATAGATTTGGATGTGAACCCAGTCAACATTGACGCCTTGCGCATCATAAAGGAGCCGGAGGCGCGAGATGCCATGGTTGCTCCTTTTAATATCATTAACAAAAAAGTTTCCTTAGCCGTCATTTCCCCCAACAACAGCAAGACTGTAGCGATTGTCGAGAATCTAAAAGACCGAGGCTACACTCCTCTCATTTTCATGGCTTCCCACCAGAGTCTGCAAAAAGTATGGGGGCGCTACAAAGACCTCTCTTACTCAATGGAAACCAAAGGCGGGGCTTTGGATATTCAGAGCGGAGAGATTCAAGACTTGATTAAAGGCGTCAAAAACGTCGCCGACATTAAATCATCAATTGAACAGGTCTTGGCCCAAAAAAAGAGCTATCGTATCTCCAGAATACTGGAGATAATTTTGGCCGGCGCGATTTCGGTCCAAGCTTCCGACATCCACCTGGAACCAGAAGATAAATCTGTTCGACTCCGTTACCGGATGGATGGGGTTCTGAATGATATTTTGCAAATAGACCATGCCACCTACAACCTTTTGCTCTCCCGCATCAAACTGATTTCAAATTTGAAGCTAAACGTAAAAGAAAAAGCCCAAGATGGGCGGTTTAGCATAAAAATGACAGATGCCGAAATCGAGATTCGAACCTCCCTGTTGCCGGGCGGCTATGGAGAATCGGTAGTGTTGCGCGTGTTAAACCCCAACGCTATTGCCGTTTCTTTGGAAGATCTTGGAATCAATGAAAAGCTCCTCAATATTATTCTGCATGAATTAAAAAAGCCAAACGGCATGATCTTAAACACCGGTCCCACCGGAAGCGGCAAGACCACCACTCTCTACGCCTTCCTTAAAAAAATCCACACTCCGGAAATAAAAATAATTACCATTGAAAACCCGATTGAGTATCACCTCAGGGGCATTGTCCAAACCCAAACCGAAGAAGAAAAGGGTTACACTTTCTTGGAAGGTTTGCGTAGCGCTCTCCGCCAAGACCCAGATGTGATAATGGTCGGTGAAATCCGGGACGAAGAGACTGCCGAAATCGCGGTTAACTCGGCTTTGACCGGACATTTGGTTTTCTCCACCCTTCACACCAACAATGCCGCCGGCACTTTCCCCCGGCTGATTGACCTTGGAGTAAACCCCAAGGTCATCACTTCCGCCATCAACATCGCCATGGCCCAAAGACTCATAAGAAAACTTTGCGGTAAATGCAAGAGGAAAGCCGTTTTGGCGGAAAAGGAGAGGGTGCTGATAAAAAACATAATGGATAGTATTTCAGACAAAAGCTATCTGAAAGGTCTGGATGCGGCTAATGTTTATGAAGCGGTCGGCTGCGCCGAATGCAATTTCACCGGATACAAAGGCCGGACCGGCATTTACGAAGCCATTTTGACCGACCAAAAAATAGAAGCGATTGTCATTCAAAATCCGAGTGAAAGAGAAATCAATAAAGCCGCTGAAAATCAGGGCATTTTAAACATGAAGCAGGACGGCATAATCAAAATATTACAAGGCCTGACCTCCCTTGATGAACTGAGTCGGGTGATAGATTTGGAGGAATAAAGTTATGCACAAAACCGATTGATTGGGAGCCGGTTTTATGAATAATGGAAAACAGAGATAAAAATTTGAGACACAAATCTCTAATCGGCACTTTCAATATTTATACCGAAAGCAAAACATTATTCTGAGGAAAGAGTTAGCGAGCCCTCCCGAAAGATGGTACCGACCCTTCCTTGATTTAATGTCAAACCCCGCCAAAGCGAGACGCCGATTAGAGATTTGTATCCCCAATTTATTTTATTGGAACTTTGGAACTCTTTTAGAGTATATCATATCTCACAAATTATGTCAAGAAACATAAAAAAAACGGGCGAGAAGAAGCCTGCCCGACCGGACGGTCGTTCGGGCGGGGATTTTGAGTTTTTGGACCAAACTCTGCGGCCTTCCCGCTGGGATGAGTATATAGGCCAAGAAAATATCAAAAAAAACCTGCAAATCCTCCTCGGCGCCGCCAAAGAGCGCGAGCATCCGCCGGAACACCTGTTATTTTACGGTCCGCCGGGGCTCGGTAAAACTACTTTGGCTCATCTTATAGCCAAAGAAGCTACTAGTCAAATGAAGTCAACTTCCGGCCCGGCTATCGAAAAAGTCGGTGATTTGGCTTCCATTCTTACCAATCTCTCGCCCGGAGACATTTTATTTATTGACGAGATTCACCGCTTGAACAAAACCATAGAGGAGGTGCTCTACCCGGCGATGGAATCTCGCTCGCTTGACATCATCTTGGGCAAAGGCCCTTCGGCCCGTACCATACAATTGGAACTTCCCGCTTTTACTTTGATTGGAGCCACGACTAGAGTAGCGATGATTTCTTCGCCTTTGCGCAGCCGATTCTCGGGCGGAGTGTTCAGGCTGGAATTTTATACTCCCGATGAAATCATGAGTATAATAGAACGCTCGGCTAAGATATTGGGAGTGTCTCTAAATAAAAACGCGAGCCGCGCCATCGCCGAAAGGAGCCGATTCACTCCAAGAACCGCTAACTATCTTTTAAAAAGAGCCAGAGATTACGCTCAAATAAACAAAACTGATGTTGACGAGAGAGTGGTGGACAAAGCGTTCAATCTTTTGGGTATAGACAACGCCGGCCTCAACTCTTCGGATATCGCCCTGCTTAAAACCATTGCCGAGAAGTTTAACGGCGGGCCGGTCGGTCTTAATACTCTGGCCACTTCCCTATCCGAAGAAGAAGCAACGATTGAAGAATTTAATGAGCCCTATCTTTTGCAAATCGGCTTCCTGGAGCGCACCCCGCGCGGCAGAGTGCTGACTAAACACGGCTATGCTCATCTGGGGATGGAGTTCCCGGGAGAGGGACAGGAGAAATTGTTATAAAAATTATTACAAATAGAGAGTGTTTATATAAAAACTCTCAACACACAATCTAACCTCCCCAACCCTCCTTACTTTACCCTGAATTACGAAACTCCCTTTGGTACTAATTTTGGTATAAA
>CAYQIR010000003.1:28930-34135 GCA_964417625.1 uncultured Candidatus Saccharibacteria bacterium | reverse complement strand
TGAAGAGCTTTCATCAAAATCTCTTCCGGCACTTCCCGGGAGCCCACCTCGATCATATTGATAGTGCTGTCTTGGCCGCAAGCCAAGAGGTCAAGCTCATAATTTTCATTGGCTCTTTCCTCGTAAGAAGGATTGATTAAAAATTCATCATTGCCTTTCATTTTGCCGATGCGGACGGCGCTGACGGGTCCAGCCCAAGGGATTTCGGAAGTGGCGAGTGCTAAAGAAGCAGCGATGACTCCCAAAATATCGGGATCGTATTTATCAAGCGAGAGGACGGTGATAATGATTTGGACTTCATTGCGCAAATCGCTGTCAAAAAAAGGTCGGATGGTGCGGTCAACGATGCGTCCGGAGAGGACTGCTTCATCGCTAGGCCTGCCTTCCCTTCTCATAAATCTGGAGCCCAAAATCTGGCCGGAAGCGTAAAACCTTTCCTCATATTCAACGGTGAGCGGAAAATATTCCAAATCTTTCTCACCTTTGGAAATGACGGCGGTCGCGAGCACGACCGTGTCCCCCAATCTTAAAATTACCGAACCGTGGGCATTTTCGGCCAAATCGCTAAACTCGGCTTCTAGCTTGGAGCCATTAAGCTCAACCTCGTATTTTTTTGATTTCATTTTTTTGCTTGACCCTTCGAAGCTTTATGCGAAGGGGGTGTGCGAGAGCAATTCTTGAATGTTTCTATTCCCAAATTCTTGGAATTTCAGGAACAAAAATATTCAAAAATCTTATCCTGTACCGAACTTGTTCTGGTACGGGATTTGCGTCTCGCAATTACTTATAATGCCCATAGCCTATCACTATTTGCAGAATTTTTCTACTAAAAATAAGGCGGCGGCTGTACACGAATGCACAGCCGCCTAACGGGATTGCCCCCTCATTGCTTGCTTCTTATAGCGGGCCATCTTGAAAAGCTTTCTCTGTAGATCTCTCTCGCGCTCCGTGAGACCAGGGCCTGTGCCCACCACTTTCCATGTGTGGACCCGAACGATCTTCCAAAGCTCGAAAAATTCCGAAGGACTCAAGGAAGGACCCCTTTGGACAAATTCCCCCATTTTGATTACAAGGGGAACCTTCGGGTCTTCGAGATGCTCCCTAAAGCTATTTTCTCCCATGTTATAAACCTCCTCTTTGCCAATCTTAACTCAAACCACCTCTCCCGTCCAGTCATTTGACTTTTTTATATGAAGTATGATATAATACAGATAGGAGGCACAGATTTCGAATGAGTAAAAAAGTTGGGTTCGTCGCCCTGGTTCTCGTCGGGGGATCTGTCATTACGTCAGCTCTCGATATGATTACGGGGGTTAAGCTCTCCGTTCTTCAGGTGGTCGTGTATCTTTTGTGGGGAGCCGTTATCATGAAGACGGTGGAGAGGGTGTCCCGGTAGAAAGCGGCCTGAGTGAACGAAGTTCACTCAGGCCGTTCGTTTTTTATATTATTCGGTCTTTCTATTTTCTAGATTCAATAATAGTCTGCGCAACATTCGGAGGCACGATAGCGTAATGGTCAAATTCAATATTGGCGGAGCCGCGGCCTTCGGTCATAGAGCGGAGGGTGGTGACGTAGCCGAAGAGTTCGGAGAGTGGCACTTTGGCGCGGACGACTTTGAGCCCAGCTCTGTCATCCATACCTTCAATCAGCCCGCGTTTGGATGAGAGGTGGCCCGTGATATCGCCCATGAACTGTTCCGGCACTACCACTTCCACTTTCATAATAGGTTCGAGGATAACGGGTCGGGAATTCTTGGCCGCTTCTTGGAAGGCCTGGGATGCGGCGATTTTGTAAGCGATTTCGGAAGAGTCAACATCGTGGTAAGAACCGAAAGTCAGCTCGCAGGAGACATTGGTCATCTTGTAGCCGGCCAAAATACCGCGATCCATCGCTTCTTTAACCCCCTTTTCAACCGCTGGGATAAACTCGGCTGGGATAACTCCGCCTTTAATGGAATCGATAAATTCAAATCCTTCTTCGCGATGGACATTTTTCTGTTTCTTTTTGCCCTCCACTTCTGCTTCAAGAGGCTTGAGGGTGAGTTTGACGTGGCCGTACTGGCCTTTGCCTCCGGTTTGTTTGATATATTTAGCTTCAGCTTCAGCACTACCGGTAATAGTTTCTTTGTAGGCCACTTGCGGCTTGCCGACATCGGCGATAACCCCGAACTCTCTTTTCATACGATCAACGATGATTTCGAGGTGCAGCTCGCCCATGCCCATAATGACGGTTTCTCCCGTGTCAGCATCGGCTTTGATGCGGAAGGTCGGGTCTTCATCGGAGAGGCGCTTCAGAGCCATACCCATCTTTTCCTGGTCGGCTTTGGTTTTCGGTTCGATGCGAAGAGTAATGACTGGCTCTGGGAAAATAATTTCTTCCAATATAATCGGGCTCGCTTCATCGGCAAAAGTATGTGAAGTCTTAGCATTCTTCAATCCAACCGCGGCCGCGATTTCTCCGGCAAAGACTTTCTTCACTTCTTCGCGTTGGTCGGCTTGGAGTCGGACGATGCGGCCCAATCTCTCTTTTTCACCAGTTGTCGCGTTATAAATATAAGAGCCGGATTCGATAGTACCAGAATAAACTCGGAAGAAAGTGAGCTGACCGACGAACGGGTCGGCTTGTAATTTGAAAGCAAGAGCGGAGAAAGGTTCGCCATCCGATGGGTGGCGCAGAATCTCCTCCCCTGTTCTCGGGTCTGTGCCTTTGATGGCCGGCATATCCAAAGGAGATGGCAAAAGATCTACCACCGCATCCAAAACAAGCTGGACACCTTTGTTTTTCAAAGCGGAACCGCAGAAAACGGGAAATACTTTGTTTTCAATAACCGCTTGTCGTAAAATCTTTTTGAGGTCGGCTACGCTGACTTCTTCGCCCGCCAGATATTTATTCATTGCGCTGTCGTCATTTTCAACTATTCGCTCTACCAATTCGGCGCGGTATTTTTCCGCATCGGCTTTGAGATTTTCCGGGAGCGGCATTTCTATTACATTGTCGCCAAGACGGCCTTCAAACTTGTAGGCTTTCATGGTGAGCAAGTCTATAACCCCTTCGTGCTTGTCTTCTTCGCCGACCGGGATTTGCATGCGAACTCCTTTTTTGGAAAGGCGGTTTAAGATAGATTGGTATGATTTTTCAAAATTGGCGCCGGTGCGGTCAAGTTTGTTCACGAAGCAGAGCCTTGGCACGGCTGCCTCTTCGGCATAACGCCAGTTGGTTTCCGATTGAGGCTCTACTCCGGCGACGCCGTCAAAGACGACTACGGCGCCGTCCAACACGCGCATTGATCTCTTCACCTCCACCGTGAAGTCAATATGTCCCGGGGTGTCAATAATATTAAAGCGGTATTTATTATCTTTGTTTTTTCTTTCCTCATCGGAAAGATAGGTCGGTCCCCAGAAGCAAGTGATGGCGGCAGCGGTGATGGTGATGCCACGCTCCCGCTCCTGCTCCATCCAGTCGGTCGTGGTCTCCCCCTCGTGCACTTCCCCGATTTTGTGCTGTGAGCCCGTGTAATACAAAATGCGCTCGGAGACGGTCGTCTTACCGGCGTCAATATGGGCGATGATTCCGAAATTTCTAACTCTTTCCAGGGGATAGTCGCGTTGCATAATAAAAATTAAAAATAAGATAAATCTTGTTTCAACTGCATTCGGATAAAATGAAAATGAATTTTCATTTTGCTCCTCATTTGTTGAAATAAAAAGTTCCGTGAGGAACACCAAAAATATACACTAATAGTCCAAAAATTGCAAAATTAAGGTCTTTATACTAGTTTATAAACGGGAGGTTTTATGGAAGAGAAAAAGCCTGAGACGAAGTTTGAAAGACGGTTGGCTGAAGTCGCTGAACTTGCCGCCGAGATTTGCGGACCAGAAATCTTCATCGTAGTAGAAGGCAAAGATCCAAAAACCGGCAAGGAAACGACAATCGTACCTCCGGTCAAGTGATTGCGTACTTTCCACAGATGCAATCAGGCGTAACGGGCCCCGACAGCGGGGCCTCTTTTTTTACATAAATTCTAATCTTACCTCACGTTTGGAACTAGGATCTTCTTCATCTGGGCCGATTAGTTTATCGTCAGTGTCACAAAGACAACTTGATTGCTGAAACTGGGCGAGCCATTGGATGAAAAAGTTATATAACCGTTATAAGTGCCGGGAGCCAGATTGCCGGAAGAGCTGTAAGGATTGTAGCTTATCCCGGTGCCACCGGTGTTTTGGGTGGTACCGATAGCTGGGATGGATATCCAAGGATGAGAAGGGGTAGCTTTCCAAGGCACGCTCTGATTTGGGGATACTCCGAATGAGATCCAGCCGGAGGACGCGGTACTGCCGCTCGAATTGGAGGTCAGGTTGATTTGGTACGGAGTGGCGCTGAAGGAAACTGAAGATTGGGTTGTAGTTTGGGATTGAACCGGGGGAGCCGTTACGGTTAAAGTAATTGGAATCGAGAGCGGTGAGCCGGTGAAATTGCCAGATATAACAAGATTAGTGGTGTAAGTGCCCGGGCCACCCACTCTGCTTGCATCTACTGCCGCTCCTATTCCGGCAACTCCCCAGGCGCTTAAAGGTAAAACGTCTGTGGCGTAAGAGCTGTTAAGCCAGCTAGGCTGATTCGGCACTCTCAGGGTGTAGTTTATCGGTACATTTGAAGCGTTAGTTATAGTAATCTGGACAAATGTCGGATTACTACTACCTTCCACCACATTGTAGTTAATAAATGTGGTGGAAGGGATAAGGGTGCCTTGCGTGGCAATGATGCCCACATCAAAATAACCGCTATAGCCATAAACAGAACTGTTTGATGCGTCGGTCACCTTGATTCTAAAATTTGAGCCTGGGAAAAATGGTTCATTTGGATCAACGTACCAAGAATAAGAATAGGAACCAAAACCGGGGGCTGCACTAATTCCCTGAGAATTGCCGCCCAATGCGTGACAGGATCCAGAGAGAGCACAAAGATACAAATTAACACCATTATTAAAACTCCCATTTGTTTGCCAACGTATAGTATAGTAGCTACCTGGTTCAATATCTTGTCCTCCTTTGGCTCCTGCCGGATCAGTGACAGAAATTGATGCAGGAACACTAACTTTTACATTAATCGTGTTAGAACTCTGACCGCCTTTTCCATCAGAAGCGGTTACTGTAACAGGGTAAATACCATTGGTTTGCCAGACATGATAAACCGAATATCCATAAC
>CAYQIR010000003.1:23799-28920 GCA_964417625.1 uncultured Candidatus Saccharibacteria bacterium | reverse complement strand
AGTCAAAGGTGTAAGTTATATTGTCATTATCTGGATCAGTCGAAACGGCGGTATAGAGGTTTGAAGACCCAGCAATAACACTGGTTTGACCGGAGATAACAGGAGAGGAGGGGGTTCTGTTGGATGTGGTGTTAGCGGGGCATGCGGAAAATTGACAGCTTGGAGCGATGCGGCTCACGTATGTTTTGCCGTCGGAACAAAGTTTGGCATCTGTCGTGCATGATATCGGCGCTGGGTTAGGTATCGCATTACCGCATCCATAAAGAGCGTTCAGCTTTGCTCTGGTGCGGGCGCCAACATAGCCGGTAGGATTACGGAGACCAGCCGGAGTCAGAATTTCGCTTCTATATTTTTCCTGAAAAGCTGAGACAGCTGAGGCCGCTGTTTCATCGTAAGAGTCGAATTTGCCCAAGTTGATACCTTCTTTTTGAAGAGCAAGGGACAATGAGTATACTTCGTCTCCAGAACTACCCACCCCAATATCGGTGCTAAATGTGTGGCACCAGCTTGCGGCGCTACTACCCCCTTGATTTGCCAGTTGTTGCTGAAGAATTTTAATCTGAGCCATCAGCGCGTTAATCTGAGCCATCAACTCATCATTGGTAAGGGCGAAACTGGTGACTGGGACCAGTAATGCCAAAGCCAGAAAAGCAACGAAAGCTTTTTTATTAAATTTTTTCATCATAAAAAAGAGATTATTTATAAAGTGAACTTAATGGATTAATTCTATCCGCCCCGTCATACAGAGTCAAAAAATAAGAGTGTATAAAAATTGTAAAAATCTTACCCATAATTTTCAGGTTCTCTTATACACACATCACTGACGGTCGTCCATAATCTGTGTATATCCAATATAGTTAAAATGGACTTATTTTTTATTAAGATCAAAGTACTTTTTTGCTTCTTCGTCATTTTCAATCGCTTCTACAATCATGTACAAAACATCTTCTTCTGTTTCAGTCTCAGCTTTTAAAAGAGAGATTATGTTTTCGCAACTGTATGGATAAATCCAAACGCTATCCTGCAATCTCATAAACCCTATTGAAATAAGAGCTTGGCGGATATTTGTTCTGTCAAACCTTCTGCTTTCCGGAATATCAAAAATCAAAACTCGCCATTTGCCATCCCACTTTTTATTTTTGTTTAATTCCTTATTATCCCCTAAAGACAAACATCTGAATAAATATCTTTTTCCTCCCGGTGTGATTCTAAGTTGCCCGTTTTTATTTTCCAACAGTCCTTTTTCAATAAGATTATCTCGGGATCTTTTGATTGATTCAATTTGCCTCGGGTGTGTAATAAAACCCATCTTTTTCATTGCCCCCAATACATTTGGAGCAATCGTTCCGACACCAACAAGACCTGCTAATTTTACGGTTTCTAATATTATTTTTTGTATTTTCGCCTTTTTAACTTTTTTCTCTAAATTCATTACTTGCATTATAATACACAAATCACTGACGGTCGTCAGTAATCTGTGTATTATTGAAAAATAAAAAACAGGAAGATTGGTCTGTTTTGTCTAAAAATAGAAATATCAAAACAAGCTACCAAGCGAAATGGGCGAAGGCTTTGTTGGCCTCGGCCATTTTGTGGACGTTTTCGCGCTTTTTTATAGCCTCGCCTTCGTTTTTAGAAGCAAGGAGCAATTCTTCGGAGAGGCGCTCAGCCATCGGCTTGCCCTTCTTGGCTTTAGCGGCATCAATAATCCACTTCATGGAAAGATAAGCGCGGCGTTCCGGTCGGACCTCCCTGGGGACCTGATAGTTGGCGCCACCGACTCGGCGGGAGCGGACTTCCATGGTAGGCCCCGCGTTTTTGAGGGCGGTATCAAAGATTTCAATCGGATTTTCCACTTTGGCTTTGTCCTTAATGAGGTCAAAAGCGGTGTATACGATTTTGCGAGCGGTGTTCTTCTTGCCCCGCTCCATGATGTAATTGATAAACTTCTCCACTTTTTGAGAATTGAAAATGATGTCCGGTTTGGCGATATTTCTGTTTTTTACTTTTCCTCTCATATGATACGAAAATTATGCGAAAGCTACGAAATGATAACGAAATTATTTGGAACCTTTAGGGCGCTTAACGCCGTAGCTGGAGCGCGAAGTCATGCGTTTATCAACTCCCTGCGCGTCCAAACGGCCGCGGACGATAGTATAACGGACACCGATATCCTTCACCCTGCCGCCTCGGAGCATTACCACCGAGTGTTCCTGCAAGTTGTGGCCGATGCCTGGGATGTAAGCGGTCACTTCCATGCCGTTGGTTAGACGCACACGGGCGATCTTGCGGATAGCGGAGTTAGGTTTCCTTGGGGTCTTGGTGGTCACTTTGACGCAAACGCCCCTCTTGAATGGAGATGGGTAAAATACCGGTCGGTTATTGATAGTGTTGAAACCGCGCGCCAAAGCGACCGCTTTGGACTTAGCGCGCAATGACTTTCTTTTTCTCTTTATAAGCTGGTTGATAGTGGACATTAAAAAAGCTTAGAGCTTGTAGCTTAAAGCTTGAAGGCTTCAAAACAAACAAAAAGCAATACAGATAATGTAATATAAAGCCTAGAAATTTGCAAGCTACCCAAGGCCGGTGATGAGGGTGAATAAAAAGCTTACTATCGGCGCCATGATCTGCCAAAGGAAAAATATAAATATAATAACCAAAAAGAAGCCATATCTTTCAAAAGATTGCCGCAAGCCTTGCCACCGATAAGGCAAAAAAGCAAAAAGTATCTTGGAACCGTCAAGGGGCGGTATCGGGATTAGGTTGAAAACTGCCAAAGTGATGTTGATTAGGACCACAAAACTGGCTAAATTTAAAAAGGCGGCGTTAATTACTCCCGACTCTGAGCCGAATCTGATAATTAGCCCAAATATTACTGCCAGGGCAATATTGGAGAGCGGTCCGGCGATGGCCACAATTGCTTCTCCCCACTTTTGGTTTCGCAGGTTGTAAGGGTTAAAAGGCACCGGCTTGGCCCAGCCGACGATAAAACCGCCGGCAAAGTATCCGATCAGAGGCACCAAAAACGAGCCGACCGGGTCCAAATGGGAAAACGGATTCAGAGTAAGACGGCCTTGAAATTTAGCGGTGGGATCTCCTAGCGCCAATGCCGAATAGCCGTGCGAAACTTCGTGGATGACGACCGACATCACCAATACGAATATGATTAAAATAAAATCCATTTGATTATTTAAGACCCTTATGTTAGCATAGTTCCCATTATGGCTAAAGTATGTGAAATCACAGGCAAATCGTCCCAAATGGGCGGCAGGTATTCCAACCGGACTCGTGCTACCCAGTTTAATCCTTGCGGAACAGGCAGGCGTTTTGCCAATTTGCAGAAAAAGAAGGTTTTCGTCCCGGAACTCAACAAATCTTTCAACCTGACTCTTTCGGCCAAAGCCATCAAAACTCTTCAGAAAAAAGGCGCTTTCGCTACTCTCAAAGACGCTGGGATTATTTAAATTAAAAAGCCGGTTGGTGTCACCATACACCAACCGGCCAGGGCAGTGACTGACGTCCCAGGTTCCACGAGGGAACATGTAAATTATAGCAAGTCTCACTTTACTTGCAACATCTTGCCGTTACTTTTGAAAATTATGCGACCCGAGGTGTCAGTGCGGAGGATTTTGGCGCCAAAAGTGTCCAAAATATCCAACACTTCTTGGTGCGGGTGGCCGTAGCGGTTGTTTTTACCGCTAGAAATAACGACATATTTGGGAGAAACGGCTCCCAAAAATGTCGGACTGGTGGAAGTTTTGGAGCCGTGGTGACCAGCTTTGAGGACGTCGCTTTGTAAAGAAAAATCCTCCTGAAGGGCACCTTCTGGGACCGGGGCATTTTGAAGGTGCCCTTCCTTAGGATTTTTCTCCAGCGAAACCAAGTATTCCTCAATCGCTTTTGGTGAGTCACCGGTCAGCAAAAACTCATTTTCTCCATAAACCAGTCGGGCAACTATTGACGACATGTTGGTTTCCATGCCGCTGGGGTCGCGGTCGGGAAAAAGGATTTGCAATACCGCTCCCCCTCCCAAATCCACCACCATCCCTCTCCTCGCTAAAATTTTCTTTATTTTCTCTTCTCCCTCTTCCTTGGTCACCAATCTCTCGAGCTCTTCATAAGAAGAAGATTCCCCCGGAACGCCGGGTTCCATAAAAATCCCTACTTTATATTTCCGCAAAACATCCGGCAACCCGCCCACATGGTCCTGGTCGGCGTGGCTCGCTATAACTACGTCAATGGAGCGGTCATAAAAAGGCATTACTTTTGATAATTCCCGCAAAACTGCTTTGCCGGGGCCTCCATCCAGGAGTATTTGGTTGCCGTTTGGCGCTTGTATAAATATAGCGTCGCCCTGACCGATATCCAAAAAAGCCACCGTGAGCTCGCCTTCCCTGCTTTCCCGGGCCAGAATATATATAGAAAAATAAGCAGAGAGTAACAAAACGGCCAAAATAAGGAGCCTTATTCTGAAATTCTTCATTATGCTATTATTATAGTCTTAAAATAACCTCACCCCCAACCCCCTCCCCTACAGGAGAGGGGGCGGGAGGGAGAGAAGTCATAATTTTATTTTTTAATTTTTAAAATATGAAAAAATTTGAAGCTAAACAATTCAATATTCCGACACTAAAAGGAATTTCGAAGAAAACTACAGAAGAACATTTGAAGCTTTATGCCGGGTACGTCAAAAACGCCAATTTGATTTTTGAGCATATGGAAGAGTTTATGAAAGATTCCGAAAAATATGCGTACGAACTTGGAGAACTCCAGAGAAGATTCGCTTTTGAATTCGGCGGGATCAGAAATCATGAATATTATTTCAGCAGTTTAGAGAATGGTTCGACTCCGCTCACCACAAGTGGCCACCTTTATAAAGAAATAGAGGCCACTTGGGGCGGTTTTGATAAGTGGCTGGCTATTTTCAAATCAATCGGGCTCACTCGCGGCATCGGTTGGGCAATGCTTTATTATGATAAAAAAACCGGCCGGCTTCTGAACAGTTGGGTTGATGAACAGCATCTGGGCCACCTTGTTTCCTGCTCCCCTATTCTCGCTCTCGATATGTGGGAGCACTCATATGTCGCTGACTATCAACCGAGCGGCAAGAAGAATTATGTT
>CAYQIR010000003.1:3905-23789 GCA_964417625.1 uncultured Candidatus Saccharibacteria bacterium | reverse complement strand
TGCAAATCTAAACTGGGAAGTGATTGAAGCAAATTTCAAAGAAGCAAAATAGGATTGTAATTATTAGGCACTGCGAGTACAATCAATCGTTAGAATGGGTCGTATGAAATGAAAGGAGACAAATGGCTTTGACGTTAACGATTCGCTTTTCTGACGAGGCCCGCCGGGAAGACGGACTCCGACTCATTATGTCCAACGGTCCAGTGCGGTTCACTGGCACAAAAGGGGTCTATCAAGTGCCTCCGTACATCTTGGACCTTCTCAAGGCAACCGGGATTCCATACCAACGAGTCAAGGTTTGAGTCAGTCGAAAACGGAATTCCCAGACAAGAATATCTAGGCACACGCTAACGCGCGTGCCTTTGTTTTTCTCCCCTCTCCTGCATCTAGGAGAGGGGCTGGGGTGAGGTTTTTAATTTCCAAAACAAAAATCCATAACCCAAGTACCAAATAAAAATTATCCAGAGAGGAATGGTGCCAGTTTGGAAAGTGGCGAGAGGGAGGCTTGCAGAAAATTCGGTGACGCCGATTATTACTTGGGTGAGTAAATATGCAAGCACGCCAAAAAGCCAAGAAATTATAAAACCGATAAGCGGAATAATTCCTAACGCTCCGGTCAGGGCCCCTGCGCCCATCGCCCACGGCACGAGCGGCAAGAGAAGCGGGTTAACCAAAAAGGAAATTACGGAAACAAAACCGGACATTTTTATTAAAATTGGCAGGACAAAAAATTGAACCGCCAAAGTGGAAGAAACAATTTCGCGCAATTTAAGTTTGTTCGGTATAAGCCTACGAAACCTTGATTGCGATATGAAATTTTCAATAAACGGAGAGAACAAAATAAGCCCGAGCGTTGCCATAAAAGAAAGCTGGAAAGAGGGATCATCAAAAAGGATGAGCGGATTCCAAAGCAGCATGAGGAGGCCGGCGATAAAAAGCCAGCGCAAAGCATCAGCAGGCCGCCCCAAAAATTTGGCCAATATTGCGATGAGAGCCATGACAACTGCGCGCATCACTGTCGCTCCCCAGCCGACCATCACGGCGAACAAAACTATAAAAATCGCGCTCAAAATAAAACTTAATTTCCGGCGGTTGAAAAAAGAGAGCAGATAAAAAATACCGACGGCGATAATAGTGATGTTGTAGCCGGACAAAACTACGATATGAATAAGTCCCGCCTTTTTGAAATCATTAAGCAAGTCTTGCCCCAAAGTTTGTTTGGCGCCAAAAATCATTCCGGCAAGGAGCGATGAGTTTGGCTCCGGCACTACGGCTCCAATCTTTTCAATAAAAATATTTTTGATTGAATAAAGAGCGAAAACTATTTTTCTTGTCCCGCGGAGCCCTGTGGAACTGGATGAAGCGGGATCTATCTGCGGTCGGTAAATCAAGAAGTGGATTTTATCTTTGGCGAGATAGGAAATATAATCAAACTCTGTACCATTTTCACTTTCAAAATTTTTTGGCAATTCCAACTTTCCGGAAATTTTTATTTTGTCTCCGTATTTAAATTCAGGAAACCTATCGGCAACGAGAAGCACAAAACTTTTAGAGTTAATCGATTTGACTATGTAACGGGCCGAAGCATCTCTTATATCGGGCTCGTCGGAGACGGTAGCTTCAAAAGAAATTTTTTGACCGAGCAATTTTTGCAGGCTAGGGTCGGGGGCAACGTCAGCAAAACTCATCCGCAAAATTCCGATAGCAAAAATCAGACCGACCGCAAAGAAAGCCAAAGACGCCCTTTGAACTGCCTCGGTCCCAAAAGGGCGTCTTTGGCTTTCTGAACGAAACAAAAATAAAGATATTGCAATTGAAATCAGGGTGGCGAGCAGAGCGGTGCTCCAACCCAGTTGAAAAATTTTTTCAAATACGATTCCTAAAACAAATGAAACGGCGAGTTTGTAAATCATCGATGAAACACATGGAAACCTGCTTTTGGCCCGTCGTACAGGCCTGTATCGATTAAGCCATCGGCAAAATTTTGGGCAATCTCATCGCACCGGTCGTTCCACTCGTGGCCGGAATGTCCCAATACTTTGGTCCAGGCCACATTGTGTTTCTCGGATTCTTCCAAGAGTTTTTCCCACAAATCTTTGTTCATCACTTCCCGTCTGTCTCGCGTTCGCCAATTATTTTTTTGCCAGCCCTTAATCCAGAGAGTGATCCCTTTCATCACGTATTCCGAGTCGGTGTGAATCTCTACCTGCCCGACTGCGTCATCCGTCCGGCTTCGTTCGGACGGGTGCGGGCGGGCTTCGGAATTTGCCGGTACATATTTCAAAGCTTCGATGACTGCTGTTATTTCCATCCGGTTGTTGGTGGTGTGCTCTTCCCTGCCCCCGAGTTCTTTCATGTGGCCGCCGTTAAAAATAATCGCGCCCCAGCCGCCTGGTCCCGGGTTGCCTTTTGATGAGCCGTCAGTGTAGATCACGTATTTATTGTCCATTATGAAACTTATTTTATCACGAAAAGAAATCAACAATGCGAAGGCGGATTTCAGCGGAGCCGTTGTAAAAAGATTTTTCTATATTGGCGACAAGGTTTGTCTTAATCCCCTCTTTCAGACAATCTCCAAATTGATCCGGCGAAGTGAAAAACGAAATGGCTCGCAGGGTGTGGAGACCATCGCGAAAATTTATAGAGAGATGTTCTTTTGCTTTTCCGAAGCGATTTATTTTTTCCGGCACCACATCGCGAAAAATGAAAAGCGGCTTTTCGTTTCCCGTACCGAACGGTGCGAGTCGCAAAATTTCAGCTACCGATTCTTCGGAAATGTCTTGAAGTTTTAATTCCGCATCGACCAGAATCTCCGGTTCGTTGTTTACGATATGGGTAGATGCTTCAATAAGTGCATTTTCCAAATCGGAAATTTTTTCAAACAAAACCGAAAATCCGCCCGACATTTTGTGTCCGCCGAATTCTGAAAAAATATTTTTTGCTCTTTCCATCAGTGCCACCAAATCTGTAACTCCGTCTGACCGGCACGACCCTTTTAAAACATCCTCTTCTTTACCTGTTTTATCCCGCGGAGCGGGAGCGGAGTGGGAGCGCCCCCACAAAAATACCGGGCGATTGTATTCTTCGGCAATGGAGTTTGCTGCGAGCCCGAGGAGTGCCGGGCGCCAATCGGGATTGCCGAGGACGATAACCGGCTTCTCCCCTTCATTTTCAAATTTTTCTTTTACTTTTTTCTTGGCTTCTTTGACGATGCCAGCGACCACTCCTTTGCGTTCGTTGTTAATGTTATCCAAATGCCGGAAATGCATTTCGGCATCGGTATCGGTCTCGGCTATTAAAAGTTTGAAAGCATCGCGCGGATGGCCCATGCGTGAAGCGGCGTTGATGCGCGGAGTAATCATAAAAGCAATGTCGTCTTCGCTAATATGATTTTTATTTATTTTTAAGTTATAAAAAAGTTTTTGGAATCCCGGCCGGCGGCTTTTGCGCAAAACTTTTAATCCGTAAGAAGCTAAAACTCTATTTTCTCCAGTGAGCGGTACCATATCAGAAAGAGTTGCTAAACCAACTAGATCCAGAAGCCACTTCTCCTTGCCCGGAGATAAATTGAAGGGTTTACCCTGAGCGAGCGCAGCGAGTCGAAGGGCTTCAATCAATTTCCAAACCACTCCCGTTCCGCACAAAACTTTTTCCGGATATTTTGAATCGCTTCTTTTGGGATTAATCACCGCATAAGCATCGGGTAGATTATCGGCGGGCTTGCCCCGCGCAGCTTTGCTTGCCCCGCGAAGCCCTTGCGAAGTGGGGGCGGAGGCGGGTTCGTGGTGGTCGGTGACGATAATTTCTATTCCCAATTTTTTGGCATGCTCAATTTCTTTATGGTCCCTAATACCGCAATCTCTAGTTATCAAAAGCTTGGCCCCGTCTTTGGCAAGCTCCTCCATTCCTTCGCTATTAAGGCCGTACCCCTCGGCATGCCGGTCGGGAATATAATTTACAAAATTATTAAACCCGATCAGTTTAAAAAAATCGTAAAGCAATGCTCCGCCAGGGATGCCGTCGGCATCATAGTCGCTCCAAATCCCAATTCTTTCGCTTTTATCTATCGCTTCCAAAATCCTCTCCACCGCCTTTTTCATATCAGGCAAAAGGAAAGGGTCGTGCAAATGGTTTACAAAGTCCGGCTCCAAAAACGCCCCCGCCTCTTTTTGAGTCCTTACTCCCCTGCTAAAAAGGAGCTGTCTTGTGAGTTTATTGTAATCTTTGAGTTCTTGTTCTGCCGTCTTGTCCGGATTTTCCTTCAAGCTGTATTTTTTGGGCATAGCCAAGATGATACCATAAAAACTCAGGCCGGAATGCTAATTTGCCACAGAGTTTCGAACAGATGTCGCATTGTTTTGCTGAATTCTTCGCTTTCTATAATCAAGCCGAAATTTTCTTTTTCTGTAGAAATAAGTCCAACTTTATTATCATAAATATATGTGGTCATATCAAAAACCATATTTTCTGGCGGATACTTCAATTCTCTCCTTTCCGCAGGGCTGCCGGGCCAAGTGGGAACGATTTCTTTGGGTTTGCTCCTCACAACTTTCAGTTCGTACCCTTTTTCGACTCGCCTTTTAACATAATCATCCATAAATTCTTGCCCTGGCACCCGGAATAGATCTTCCATGGACAGGATTCCGCGCAAAGTTTTATTCTGGGCGTTTAAAGTATCTTCAAAAACGGATTTAATGCCCTCAATTCCGTCGTGAAATGTGATTTTTGGTTTGGATTTTAAGCGGTTATAGACCGATTTTAATTCTGGAAGAATAAGGCCAAAAGCGTGTTGTTTTGCCTCCAAATCTCTCTTGAAAACTTCTGGATCGTTGGCAATAAAATGTTTTATGTTATTTTTTTCTACTTCTACAACAAAACCGTCTTCTTTAAGTTTCTCCAAAATTTCGTAGGTTGTGGGTCTGGAAATTCTAGCTTTTCTGGCAATATCGTGGACTTTGGCTTCGCCAAGCTCAAGAAGCCCGAGATAAACGGCAGCTTCTTTTTCTTTAAACCCAAATTCTTTTAATAAATCAATTTTTGCCATTTCTTTTTTGTCGTAATTATCCGACAATTAAATATATATTATATTAAGCCAAATAATTGTCAATACAAAAATCTTTGTCTAATTTTATTGACAATATTTAGATTTTATGATAATCTTATTACAGAAAGGATCAGATAAATGGATTTGGAGGAATTCAAGCAAAAGCTCAAGAAATTTGAGCCAACCTGGTGGTTTTCTCTCTTGTGTGAGGGGAGAGATTACATTGTTGTTAAGTTCAATACGGAAGAACAGTGTCCATTCTGTATGACAGGGCGTCTTACAAGATACATTGATTCGAAACCGGAGAAAGGACTCATTTTGCTAATAGGCGGGGGTGGTTGTTGTCACCCTGTATTCAGGGGAGAAGGAAAGTATTATTTCCTCGGCTATTGGCGGCACGAAAACCTTGTTCTTCAATACCACATGCGGAGCAAGCGCGCCTCATTTCGGGGAGTGGTGAACCTTCTCAATAGGTTCGAGAGAGGTCTGGAGGAGCTGAAGAAAAAGCAAAATGGGTAAACAAACCCAACGCAGGGCGGCCAAAATATGGGCCGCTCTTTTCTTTCATTATCCACTTGCTATATAGCATGAGTATATATTAAAATATTTATATGAAATATAGCGCAAGGCAGGTTGCCGGAATTATTATTTGGTGGATAGAGGGTACAAAAGCGTATAAAGAAAAACGTTGGCAATCATGGATTTATCCGGTGGATGTAACAAATACTAATCCAGGCATAGTAAATCTCTTCTTAGATTTTCTGAGGAATGATATGGGAATCAATGAAGCACGCTTAAAGTTACAACTCCAAATCCACGAAGGCGACAATCAAGAAGAAGTTGAGAATTATTGGTCTACAACAACCAAAATACCCAGAACAAGGTTTACAAAAACTATTATCAGGCCAAAGGGCAATAAAATCGGTAAAAGTATGGGGACTTGTAAAGTCAGATATTCAGACAAAGCAACTTATTTGAAATTAGAAGGTTTTTTGAAAAATGTGTTATCATCTTTTAAACACGGAGTGTAGTATAGTGGTAGTATAAACGCTTTGGGAGCGTTAGGTCCGAGTTCGATTCTCGGCACTCCGACAATACATCTTTTAATATCTGTACAATGTGACAATTTTTCACTGCCATTGACTTTTTAAATATAAAAGTTTACAATTTGAATAGTAAAGTATGCTTCCTTGATACAGCAGTTTTGGTCGAGGAGGCGGCGGCTCGCAGGGATTTCAGGCCTTGCGAGCTACTAACAAAGTCCTTTTGACAAGGCCAGGCGAGAGAAGAAAGAAAAAAGGAGAAGAATTCTGAGTGCCGGTGTGTGGACGGGCGTAATCTGAGGCAGGTATGGTTGGGTCGGCCAAACCCAGCCGCAAAGCCGGAAGACTGACTACGGACACACAAAACCCTAGTAAGGTTATCGCACCGTACCGAGACGAAGATCATGTCAATTGACATGATTGGGGGCGCGAACCGCACCAAGCCAGCAAAAACCTAATACTTTAGATAAATAATTTATTGTTTGGGTAAATAATTGGTAGCTGACGACCAAGAACTTAATCCCGCTCGCCTTTTCCCGGGCCGCCATACCATAATAGGCGGCCTTTGTTTTGTTATATAATCAGATTTTCTATAAGCCTGACCTTGGCGATTCTCTTTTCCTGATCCAAAAAGACACAAACCAGGTCAAACTGCCATGGAGGTTCATCCCGCGAAGCTCTAGCGGAGTGGGGATTCTTTCGACTATATTCCAGTAAATATGTCTGAACGGCCCTCCTCAGTCTTTTTAGTTTCCAAGGGTGCATATTGTCTTCGGGCCGGTAGTTATTGATTTCTTGTTCAAAATTGCCACCATAACTTTTTCTGCTAACAGTCTTTACTTCAACGAAGTGAAGAAGCCCGTCTTTTTCCGCGATAATGTCCAATTCTCCCCATTTTCTTTTATAATTTCTGTCTATAACCGAATATCCTTTCTTTTCAAGGTATTTTGATGCTACACCTTCCCCTATCGCCCCGGTTTCGTTATGTTTGGCCATAATTTGTCCGTCAGCCGACGGATGACTTTTACACAGTGTCCCCATAGTTATCCCCAGTTTTGTTGAATAACAAGGATAACTAGACCACAAAGTCATTTTAGCAGTTTTAAGACATTTTTGTTTACACTGAGCTTGTTGAATGGTGCGACCAGGGGGAATCGGACCCCCATCTCAGTCTTGGCAAGACCGTATTTTACCACTAAATTATGGTCGCATATCTACCTGCTGTACCGATAAACTTTCTTTGGCAAGTTCTATCCATACAAGCAATTTCTTTTTTAAGAAACTGCTACTAAATATAGTAGATCCAACACCAAAATGCAATCTCTTTGTTTTGTGCCTGCCCTGGATTACTTGGGGTTTGTGAAATTGAGTAAGGGGTATGTTTAATTCTCCTGACCATTTTATTTCTAACCGAATCGGCATAGCTAAAAAGTTCTGAAAGCCATACATTTGGGGCACCACCACGTTTAAAATGCTTTGTAAATGTTTGCGGGAAAGCCGATATGCTATAATAAGGGTCTTATCATTAAGTTTATAAAAATATGTCACTAGCTAAATCAAAAATAGCGGCAAATGTTCCTGTGTCCGACATGAAAAGGGCTCTGGAGTTTTATGGCAAAACTCTTGGCCTTAAGACGATGCAAATGGTTCCCTGGTTGGCGGCCGTTATGGCGTCTGATGATACTATGCTCATTTTGGCACAACGCCAATTTACTCCCAATGAGCAAGATATCGCCAATTTTACAGTGAAGGATTTGAGGCAGACCATTGAAGATTTGCAAGAAAAAGGAGTTGTATTTGAGGATTATGACTTACCGCAGCTAAAAACCGTTGACCACATAGCCGAGAGAGACGGATTTATGGCTGCTTTTTTCAAGGACAGTGAAGGTAATCTTCTTCAAGTCAATCAGTCTCCTGAGATGAATTGAAAATGAAGTAAAACGGGTTTTGTTAAAAAACGGCTACCTGCGGGCAGTCGTTTTTTATTTAATTCGTGTTATTATTCTCCTATGCGCCCGTAGCTCAATGGATAGAGCACTTGGCTTCGGACCAAGGGGTTGTGGGTTCGAGTCCTGCCGGGCGCGCAAAGCGAAAAAATCTTTACTGCTCACAGCCCCGACAATTTAATGACTACTAAAATCGAAAAATTCAACATACCTCCAGAAGTTTCCCATGTAACCAAGGCGCTCAAAGATGCCGGTTTTGAGGCGTATTTGGTTGGCGGCTGTGTCAGAGACCTGTTTATGGGCCGCAAGCCAAAAGACTGGGATATCACGACCAATGCGGTTCCAGAGCAGATTATTCCCCTATTTCCCAAAACCTTTTATGAAAATGATTTTGGAACGGTAGCGGTAGTGAACGAAAACGCTTCACAAGAAACATTAAAAATCATAGAGATTACGCCATATCGTATTGAAAGCATTTACTCTGATCACAGAAGGCCAGATAGCGTACAGTTTAGTAAAAATATACAAGATGATTTAAAAAGACGGGATTTCACTATTAACGCCATTGCTTATGACGCAGAGACGGGAGACCTGGTTGACCCGTTTTCGGGTGTAGCCGATTTGGCTAGAGGTGTCATAAAGACGGTCGGTGATGCAAAAGAACGTTTTTTTGAAGACGGTCTTAGAATACTTAGGGCAGTGCGGTTTCATGTGGAACTTGGATTCCCTTTGGATCACGAAACAGAAAAATCTATATTAGAAAATAAGGAGATTTTAAAGGAGGTTTCTAAGGAACGGGTTAGGGATGAATTTGTAAAAATCATCATGTCGGACAAGCCGATTGATGGCCTAATGCTTTTAAAGAAGCTTGGGCTTTTGGTTTACATAATTCCGGAACTGGAAGAGGCTATTGGTGTGGAACAAAACGGGGCCCATATTTATGATGTCTGGACCCATTTAGGTAAAACCGTTCAGCATGCCGCAGATAAGGGTTTTCCGTTACATGTGAGACTCGCTGCCCTATTCCATGATATAGCCAAACCGATGACCAAAAGATGGAACAATGAAGCAAAACAATGGACTTTTTATGGTCATGAAGTAGTAGGTTCACGTGTAACTAAGCAAATCTTGAGAAATCTAAAGTTTTCACGTGAAACTATAGACAAGGTAACAAACTTGGTTCGGTGGCATATGTTTTTTTCCGATACCGAAACTATTACGCCTTCGGCCGTGAGAAGACTTATTGCCAATGTTGGGGAGGAAAATGTATGGGATCTGGTGAATGTGCGTCTTTGCGACCGTATAGGCATGGGCCGGCCAAAAGAGAATTCCTACCGTATTCGCAAATACCAAGCGATGATTGAAGAAGTGATGAGAGATCCTGTATCTGTAGGTATGCTCAAAGTTGATGGTAAAAAGATTATGGAGATTTTAAATATCTCTCCCGGACCAAAAATTGGTCAGATACTGAACGCTCTTCTGGAAGAAGTTTTAGAAGACCCTAGTTTGAACAATGAAGATTATATGAACGAGCGCACCATTGTATTGGGGTCCATGTCCGATAGGGAATTGAAAGAACTGAGTGATAAAGGCAAGGAAAAGAAAGCAGAGGAAGAGAATAAGAAACTGAAGGCAATCAGAAACAAACACCATGTCCAATAGGGCATGGGAGCTATCCACAGATTGTCCTTTACTCTTTTTATAAAAGACATAAAATATATACCAGGCATCCGCCCGTATGCCAGCCAGACTAGTTCTGGTGGGAATCCATTCGGACGGGGTCAGTGTATTTAAAAGACAAAATCTCACTGACATTAGTTCTTTAATATCCTCTAGGCCTAGAGGAGAAAAGAGAACTTGGTTGGACATAAGAATAGGTTATATATATCTTCACTCATTAATTTACAAAATGAGATATCATACAATTTCTTATGCACGCGTTCCGGCGAGGTTTAACTTTTCATGTTCTTTAACCAAAAGCCCCCATGTCGTGCGAAATTCCTCCACCGCATCTTGGGGGTTTTGTTGCACTTGTTTTTTTAAAGTTATATAATATATTCATTAAAAGTTAATTTTATAAATATGAGAAAACTTCATATGTTGACCTTCACTCTTTTGGTGGTTGGGGGTCTCAATTGGGGATTAGAAGCGTTTGGTACCGGTCTTGGTCACTGGATCTCTTCTTGGCCGGTGGTTATGCTTATCTATCTCTTGGTTGGACTTTCCGCGTTGGTTGAAGTGTTTAGCCACAAGGGACGATGCAAAGAGTGTGAGGCGAGAGCTCCTATGCAGTCAATGTAATCAGATCGTTTCAATAAAGATCGGACAATGATCCGAACCCAAAACGTCAGGGAGAATCTCTGATGTTTTGATTTCAGGCAAAAATTCTTTGTTTACAAAAAAGTAATCAATGCGCCAGCCGATGTTGCGCGCCCGGGCGTTGGCCCAATGCGTCCACCAAGTGTAATGTCCGTTACCTTGAGTAAAATGGCGGAAGGTGTCAACAAAACCTGATTTTATAAGGTTGTCTATCCCCGCGCGCTCTTCTTTGGTAAAGCCGTGCTCACCTTCATTTTGTTTGGGATTGGCCAAGTCGTCTTCGGTGTGAGCCACATTCAAATCTCCGCAAAATATAACTGATTTTTTACGCTTCAGATCTTTCAAGTATTCTAAAAAAGCCGGGTCCCATTGTTTGTGTCGGAGAGGGAGCCGGCTCAAGTCTCCTTTGGAATTGGGTGTATAACAATTCACTATAAAGAAATCCGGAAATTCTGCCGTCAAAACCCGTCCCTCCTTATTTGGGTCGCCGTAACCGTCTTCTAGTTTATATTTCTCCAATATTTCTTCCGGAAATCCAAAAGTTACGCTCAAAGGCTTTTCTTTGCTGAAAATGGCCGTGCCGCTGTAACCGGCTTTTTCCGCAGGGTTCCAGTACTCCTCGTATTGGCTCAAATCAAGTTCGTTTTGGTGCTTTTGGGACTTTATCTCCTGCAGGCAAATAATATCGGGGCTGTATTTCTGAATAAACGGCACAAACAGCCCTTTTTTATGTACTGCCCGGAGTCCGTTTACGTTCCACGAAACGATTTTCATTCTTTCATAATAACATAACCCCACCCTCGCTTCGCGTAGCCCTCCCGCTTGTAAGGGTAGGGAAGAAATACAAATCATCCCCTAGTTGGGCGATCGCCCAACTAGGGGAGAGTGATAAAAATACAAAAATTTGCGACCCCGACTCCGCTACCAACTCCGCTTAAGCTACGCTGGTCAAAGAAAGCTACGAACAGGCAAGCGCGCGAAAGTGTATAATTTTGAATACACAGATGACATACGACCGTCAGTAATGTGTGTATGAGCGAAAAAATAAAAATAAAAAAAGATCGCCCGTTTCTGAGCGATCAAATGATTCGTCTTTTAGCAACTGGTGAGCATCACCCAGTATCACCACGAATTTAATGTCCCCATGGCTCCCGGACAGCTGGTCATATCCTCGGTCGACCGACAATGGCGTAATTTTGAGTTACGGCGCATTGGTACTGATAGTTAAACTTGGTATCGGTGATGAGAGCGACAAGCTCCCAGCCGTCAGCCAAGTACTTATTCAGTTCGGCCTCAACTGGATCTTCACTCTCTGCATAGCCAAGGAAAAGATCCAGCGTTTTCACCTCCGAGTACTTTTGGTTGACCATATCATTCCCCTCCTTTGGAATCGTTTTCGCACCGCTTGTTCCACACCTCGATCATCTTGTCTATCTCAGGCACAAGATGGTCTGGGCAAGTGGGGTATTGCAGGTGGAGCGTATGAAGTACCATAATTGCCTCGGGCTCAGGTTTCTGAGTCATTTTGGCGATTATGCCGACCGCACGCGGATCGACTTCCTCCATAACAAAAGGAGATTGTGAGCTGAGATCCCGGTAGGCATTGAGAATGATTCCCTGTAGCATGAGGTCCAGTTTCGGATTTCGCATGTCTTTCTCCTTATTCCCAGCCTGCCTTTCGGTCAGGGCTTATAGGAATCAAATTCGCAAAGAACTTTCGATCTTAACTATCTGTATATAGTATAGCATAACTAAAACATTTGTCAATATGTTTTGATATATTGCAAGCATTTTACAAATAGTGTATATTATAAGCATACATATTATTTAAATTTAACCTTAAGATAAGCCAATTTATGGAAAAAGAAAAGAATCAAAATTTATACAATTGCTTGATAGAATTGGGTTTAACAGAAATCGAGGCTAATTTGTATATTGTTTCTCTTTCATTAGGAGAAACACCTTTATCTGATTTGGCAAAAGCCATTGGCATATCGAGGCCGAATATTTATAAGGTAATAAGTGCTTTGGAAAAACACGGTTTGGCCAATTTTTCAAACAGGGATAAATATGAGAGGGGGTTCATAGTTGAGTCACCCACAATAGTTCTTGAGAAATTGAGGGAAAAGAGAGAGCACATATCAAGATTAGACAGGGCACTAATTCCTGATTTATCAAATTTGATTACAAAATATCATCAAAGCGGGGGAGCTACTAAAATAAGAGTTATTCAAGGGCATGATCAATTTCTTAAATTATTTTTTCAAATTATTGAGGAAGCTGAAAACACAAGCGAATTTTTTGGATCAGCCAGCGATTTTATAGGTTTTGTTTCTTGGAAAGAGGAGCATAAATGGATAAAAGAACGAATTAAAAAGGGAATATCAATAAAATCTCTGATTCTAGATACTGTAGAGGCTAAAATATTGGCCAGAACAGATAAGGTACAAATGAGAGAAACCAGGATATTAAAGACCCAAACTCCATTCAAAACATCATTTCAGCTCTTTGGAAATAAAGTCATAATATGGCAACCAAAGGCCCCGTTGGCCATTTTAATAGAGGATCAATTGATAGTAGAAATGCTCAAGAATATTTTTTATGAGCTTTGGAATAGAAGCGAAAATATTTCCTTTTAGTTTTTATTTCTCTCCCTAAACCCCATTGGCTCTTTGGGTTTTTTGTCGAGTGGGGGATTTAAAAGTTGGGAGATGACATTGAGAATATTGATGATATGTCTTTTTTGTTGTTTTTGTTCATTCCTTATCTTTTCAAATTCTCTCACTAAGTTTTTGTGAGTAGCGAGCATTTCACGCAATTTTATAAAGGCTCGAACAATCATTATGCTCATTTGTACTGCACGCTTGCTTTTCAATATCGCCGAAAGCATGGCAACACCTTGCTCTGTAAAGGCATAAGGCAGATACTTGGGGTCGCGATGTTTTTGGGAACCGGTCACAAATTGTGACCGGTTCAACAAGTTAACTTCTCGTCTATTGAGCCTTATCATGAAGTCGGCAGGAAACCTTTCAGTATTGCGTTTGACTGCCTGATTTAAAACTTTGGTTGATACTTCATACAAATCCGCTAAATCGCTGTCTAACATCACCTTTATTCCTCTGATCAGATATATTTTTCTCTCTCAATCATCTCTATGGGCACTAGTCCAGATTCGATTTTCATAAAAATATATTAGCACAAATCAAAAACCGCCAGCGTTGATAAACTGGGCGGTTTTGATTGCTGGCACAGAATTATTAATTGTTATTGAGCATTCAGTTCGGCTTGCATGACCGCGGCGCCCTGGTCAAGGTTGTTGATGTCGGTCGCGTTGAGGTCGGCCTCGATTGACTCCAAATCATCCGCGGTTCCCTGTTGCTTCAGCGAATCGGTGATGCTGTCTCCTTGTTGCGCAACCGGCTGCGGCGGCACATAAGTCGGCTGAGAAGACCTTTGTTTCAGGAAATACAGGCCGCCGACCACAATCAGGGCCAAAATGACAATAACGGCGACCAGGGGAGCGACTGACTTTTTCTCCGGCTGACCTTGCATCGGAGGCATTTGGTTCAAATTAAATGAGTCCATGTGTTTAAAATTTTTAATTTATAATCCTGCCCGACTTTGTCATTCAGGCGGGTTTCAATTTTCAGTTGTTGTAGCGGTAGTAGTTGCGGCAGCTGAGGCTCGCGCTTTGGCTTTGTTATACCCCGGCTTTAAGTTGTTAACCACATCAACCAATGCCGCATGGGCCACTTTGATATCCGCTTTGGCTTTTTCGATAGAATCTTTGAGTGCTTTGAAGCTGTCTTTTATCATCTCTGTGGTGCTGGCGGTAAGGGGAGTGGTGGTGGCGGTCGTGCTGGCGCTGAGGCTGATTTTGGCAACACTCGCTCTGGCGATTTCAATCTTCCCTTTGGCGGTAACCATCAAAGCTTTGGCCTTGGTGACATCTATCTTTTCGGCTTCCATTTTGGCAATTCTGGAATCAATCCTTTCAGCCAACTTGTCCAGTCTTTCCACCGCGCTGCCAAATCTTTCCAGGATGTTCTTTGTAAACCTGTCCAGTCTTTCCCGGATCTGATTCATTGCGTTTTCTCTCCTTTTCTCAACCTCGCTCTTGACCGCTTCTCTTTTGTCTTCGATTTTCTGCTTCAATTCCTCCCTGGTAGAAGTGGACTTTGTCGAGGATGCCCTGTTTTCAGCCCTAACCTTAGTCTCTACTTTAATATTTGCCTCCACTTCATCTTCGGCCGAAGCTAAAGCCGGCAGGACCATAGCGGCAATTAAACCCAAGGATAATAACTTATTTTTCATATTTCATTTTAATTAATAAATAATCAATATCAAACTTAAATATTATACTACAAATAAAAAATGCAATAGTGGACAACCACATTCTCATATTCCGACCCCACCCCATTTTCCTTACGGAAAATTCCCCTCACCTTGCGAAGGTGAAGGGAGAAATAACCCACTTCAATCCTTGATGGTACTTATTGTAATTGGTCAAAAATTCGCGGTCGCGAAAATCTGGTCAATTTTAAAATACACAGATCTCAGACGGTCGTCAATGATCTGTGTATGATAAAAAACAAAAAGAAAGCCGCCCGTTTCCGAGCGACTTGTGAGTATTACCAGAAACTTTCCTCTCCTCGGCGCTGCCGCTCTTTGAATATTATGGCGATGAGGCCGAGTTTATCGTCTGGGGTATTATCTCCGAAAATCTGCATTGTTCGGAGACGATACTGGTTGAGGTTCTCGCCGTGTGTCTTGATGTCTTCAAACAAATCGGCGAATTCCTCTGGCGAACAAGGCCGCACTGGCTCTATGAGCCACCCACCGGTAAGTCCGCGGACATATTGGGCTTCGCGGTGAAGTTCCAATGCGCCTCCAATTCTCATCACTCCAGCGTCAAAGGCCTTTTTGTCTGCCCAAGGGACAAACAGAAAGACCTTTTTGTTTGGAACAGAGAATACGACAGATTCTCCCGTGTCCGTTGCAGTCTTCGCGGCCTCGAAAATCTGAGGTGTTCCGTCTAAAACTCTCATCCCTTTTCTCCTTGGTAAAGAACTTTTTCTCAGAAAACACGAACCATTTCATGTTTTCAATCGAAAGGGCAAGTTGATTAAATTTCTTGCCCAAGATCACCTCCTTTCTAGATGATGACTCCTGTTACCAGACCAATTTAGAGTAATGAGCCTGAAGGTACTCGGGAGATGTGAATTTTCCACATCCACAGCATCGCCAGTTAAGTGGGATACCGTCCATCTCCGGGTTTGGAGGCCCCATTTTTTCATGGAGCACCTTCTCCAGGGTATCGTTGTTCTTGGCAGAACAATTTGAACACCAGATTTCCTTTGTCTCCCGGCCAGGCTTCGGTTGAACCAGTAGAGGTAGCGGCATGATAGTCTCCTTAGTTGAACTCTTCTGCAGCCATTATAGCAGATTGTAAATAGTTGTCAAGTAGATTTTACTAAATAAGACCTAAAAACATATTATCTTTAAAAATTGTGGAGTATACTTGACACAATTTTGTATAGATATATAATGGACTTATGGGTAAAGAAGCATTGGACATCAAAGAAATACTAATAAAATCAGGGTTTTCGGATAATGAATCGGCTGTATTTTTGGCTTTGCTTCAGTTAGGGAAAGGGACAGTGACACAAATAACCAGGAAAGCGGGTCTGAATAGAACAACCGGATACGATATTTTAGATTCGCTGGTAGCGAAGGGGTTGGCTAGTGTTTCTGGCAAGGAACCAAAACAAGAATATTTAGCCGGATCACCTGACCACTTGCTTAATATTATTGAAAATCAAGAGAAAGAAGCTGAAAAAAGAACCTTAGAAATAAAAAAAATAATTCCGGAATTAAAATCAATGCACAATGTAAGAGGTAGGCCAAAGGTGAGATTTTATGAGGGGATGGAAGGATTAAGAGATGTCTATGAAGATACTCTTACCTCTCATGAATCTATCAGAGCTTATGCTAATGTAAATGAAATGCATCGGGCTCTTATTGGTTATTTTCCGAAATATTATGAAAGGCGGGCAGAAAAAAACATATCAATACGAGCAGTTATCCCTGATTCGCCGGTCGGAAAACATAGAGCGGGCAAAGATAAAGAAGAAAAGAGGGAAAGTGTGCTGGTGCCAATAGATAAATATAATTTTTCGCCTGAAATAAATATTTATGATAATAAAGTAATGATTGCTTCCTGGAAGGAAAAACTTGGTATTATTATTGAGAGCGTTGAGATTGCGGATGCGATGAAAAAGATTTACGAACTCGCTTGGATTGGGGCAAAAGCTGAGTCGGCAAAAGTAGAAGAGTCTGACAGCATAAGTTTACAATGAATTCGTTTTCAATTCATAAAGATATAGATAAATTTATCAACTCTTTATCAAAAGAAGAAAAAGATAAGGTAGATACAGCCATTGAAATGCTTGAGATAAAGGAATACAGAATAGAAATGCCATTTAGCAGAAAAATCGAAAATGATCTTTACGAGCTAAGGATAAAGAGTTCTAAAAATATAAGAATATTTTATACTTTTCACCAAAATAATATTGCTCTGCTTCATATAATAGGAAAGAAATCTCAGAAGCTATCTTTGAAAGATATAGATACTGCCAGAAATCGTCTGAAATGGTTGCACAATCAATAACGTATATGTTATCATATAAACATGAAAAGAATAAGAATAAATAAAAAAGATAAAGAATTGGGATACCAAATGATTCCGTTTTCCAAAATAAGGGCAGAATGGATGAAAGATCCCGAATACAGAAAAATTCACAAAGCGTCGGCTTTTGAGTTTAGAATTTTGAAGGCAATTATAATTGCCAGAGCCAGACAAAAATTGTCTCAAAGAGAATTAGCTGAAAAAATTGGGGTTAAACAGCCAGCTTTGGCGCGCTTTGAATCTGGTCTGACAAATCCGACACTTGGATTCTTGAAAAAAGTTATTTCTGGGCTAGGACTCCGTGTGATAGTAAAATAGTTTCTTATTTTTACAAAAATCCGACCAAAAGGAGAGCTACGATATTGATGATTTTGATCATCGGGTTAATGGCGGGTCCGGCGGTGTCTTTGTAAGGGTCGCCGACGGTGTCGCCGGTGACGGCCGCCTTATGGGCGTCCGAGCCCTTGCCGCCAAACGCCCCTTCTTCAATGTATTTTTTGGCGTTGTCCCAAGCGGCGCCGCCGGTGGTCATTGAGATGCCGACGAATAGACCTGTGATGATGGTGCCCACCAATAGCCCGCCCAAAGCGGCAGCGCCCAAAGTAAGGCCGACAATGACCGGCACTACGACGGGGATCAAGGCCGGAACGATCATTTCTTTGATAGCGGCTTTAGTGACGATATCCACTGCGCGGGAATAATCAGGCTTAGCGGTGCCCTCCATAATACCTTTGATTTCTCTGAATTGGCGGCGGACTTCTTCAACTACCGCCTTGGCGGCATTGCCGACCGCGGACATCGCGATGGAGGCGAAAAGGTAAGGGAGGAGGCCTCCAATCAAAAGGCCGACCAAAACTTTGCTGTTCCCGAGGTCAAAAACGGTTGAGATGTTGTTGGCCGCAAGCTCTTGGGTATAAGCGGCGAAGAGGACCATGGCAGCGAGTCCGGCTGAAGCGATGGCATAACCTTTGGTAACCGCTTTGGTGGTGTTGCCTACTGCATCCAACGGGTCGGTTATGTCGCGGACTGATTTTGGTAATCCGGCCATTTCGGCGATGCCGCCGGCGTTGTCAGTAATCGGCCCGAATGCGTCAATGGCCACAATAATCCCGGTGAGAGAAAGCATACTCATAACCGATAGAGCGACTCCATAGAGACCAGCTAACCTGTAAGTGGCAAGAATAGCGAGCACAATGACGAGGACAGGCAGGGCGGTGGATTGCATGCCGACGGCCAAGCCCTTGATGATGTTGGTGCCACGGCCGGTGGTTGAGGCCTCGGCGATGCTCTGGACCGGCTTCCATTTTTTGGCGGTGTAGTATTCGGTGATGACTACAACGGCGGCTGTCACCACAAGGCCAATTAGGGCGCAAACAAACAGATCTAGCGGAGCATAGAGGCCGTTACCGGCCATAAGCCATCGGGTGACCGGATAGAAGGCGATGGCGGAAAGTATGCCGCTTACCGTGAGGCCCTTATAGAGAGCACCCATGATATTTTGCGATTTGCCTAGGCGGACAAACCAGATACCGATAATGGTAGTTACAATAGAAGCGGCTCCGATAAGAAGAGGGTAAATGAGGGCGTTAGTTGTCAGGCCTTTAAAAGTAAAGGCACCTAAGAGGATTACGGCGATGGTGGAAACGACATAAGTTTCAAAAAGGTCGGCGGCCATACCTGCGCAGTCGCCGACATTATCACCGTTCAGGTCTGCAATAACTCCAGGATTGCGAGGGTCGTCTTCTGGGATGCCGGCTTCAACTTTGCCGATCATGTCGGTGCCGACATCAGCTCCCTTGGTGTAAATGCCGCCTCCGAGGCGGGCGAAGATGGAGATAAGCGAAGCGCCAAAGCCGAGGCCGATGAGGCCAACCAAATCTTTGGTAACCATGTAAAATCCGGTAACACTTAGGAGTCCCAGGCCCACTACGAAAAGCCCGGTGACGGAACCGCCCTGAAAAGCCAGAGTCAAAGCTTGGCCGAGGCCCTTTTTGGCCGCTTCAGCGGTGCGGATATTGGCCCGGACCGAAACGTTCATGCCGACAAAACCGGCTACGGCACTAAGGAGCGCGCCCAAAATAAAGCCGGCAATAGTTTGCCCTGAAAAATTGGCAAGCCACATTAGGACAATAATAATCAAAGCCACAATGCCCACACTCTTATATTGGCGGTTCAAGTAGGCTTTGGCGCCTGCCTGTATAGCTTCGGCGATTTCAACCATTTTGCCTTCGCCTTGAGGCTGCTTTAAAATTTTAAAAATCAAAAACACGCCGTAAGCGAGCGCTAAAACAGATGCGCCGAGCGCATACCACAAATATTGGTTCTCCATAAAACAGTTTAAAAACTAATAATAAGTATTAAACACACTACCATATCGCCACTCAAAAACCAAACCAGCCTACGTCTTTTGTGATAAAATAAATTTGTGATGTTAAAAAGCAAAGAAGCAAAAAATCTCGCTTTCATAGATGGACAAAATCTGTATATGAACACTGCAAAAAAGGAAATTAATCCTTGGAAAATTGACCTTGAACGTTTCCGAATTTATTTAGAGAAAAAATATAGTGTTGATCGGGCATATTATTTTTTAGGGTATCTGCAAGAAACAAATCAGGAGTTATATGAGGAGATTCAGAATGCTGGTTTTATTTTAGTGTTTCGTGAACATAATCCGGCAATGCTTGGCAAAAAGAAAGGAAATGTTGATCCAGACATAATCTTTCATGTTATGAAAAAGTTATATAAAAAAGAAGACTTTAATAAAATTATTCTTGTTTCTGGAGACGGAGATTATAAATTATTGGTTGATTTTTTAATTGAAGAAAATAGGTTTGATAAAATACT
>CAYQIR010000003.1:0-3895 GCA_964417625.1 uncultured Candidatus Saccharibacteria bacterium | reverse complement strand
TACTTTTTCCAGATAGAAAATACAGATCTTCTTTGTATAAAGAATTATCGAACAATTATTTTGCTTATTTAGATGACACAGACGTTAAAAATAAAATTGGCCAAAAGGAAACTTAGACAAAAAGAAAAGGGTGCCTTAGGTAATTAACCTTTTGGACCCCTTTTCGTCTGAATGGTTATATGATAGCAAATGCACAAAAAAAGTCAAGCAAAGTAAATATACCTTAAAATAAAGTGGAATTTGAAGGTGACCCTTTAAAGCAGGAGCATTTCAAGGGTCATCCTCTGGGGCGGGAGACTATTCGGCGACTTCCAAATCTTCGCCTTTTGTTGATTTGATGTCGATGCGCCAGCCGGTCAGCTTGGCGGCGAGGCGAACGTTTTGGCCTCCTTTGCCAATCGCCAGACTCTGTTGGTCTTCGGAAACCACCACATTGGCCTGATGATTTTCCTCGTCTATATCCACGCTAGCGATTTTGGCCGGGGAGAGGGCGTCTTCGATAAATTCAAGCGGGTTTTCTGACCATTCTATAATATCAATTTTTTCGCCGCCGAGTTCGCTTGTGACCGTCGCCACCCTCACTCCTCTTTGACCGACAAGCGACCCGACCGGATCAATGTAATTGTCATTGCTGGCTACCGCCACTTTGGAGCGAGAACCGGCCTCGCGAGCGACACTTTTTATTTCAATTGTGCCGTTGGCTAACTCCGGCGCTTCGTTCTCAAAAAGCTTGATTAGGAAGCGGGGGTGGGAGCGAGAGAGGCGCAAAACTACGCCCTTGGGGCTGTCTTCCACTCGGTATAGATAAGTGCGGACTCTTTCGCCCTGGCTGAAGCGTTCGCCCGGAATCTGCTCTTCATAAGGCAATAGACCGACGGCTCGGCCGACGTCCACGAAGATGTTGCCTCTTTCAATTCGCTGGACAGTGCCCGTAATAACATCGCCTTCGCGCTCGCCGAATTCTTTCAACACCGAGGAACGCTCGGCCTCCCTGATTTTCTGCATAATGACCTGCTTGGCAGTCTGAGAAGCGATGCGGCCGTAATCGCCTTTTGGTTCCAGTGGGAAAATGATTTCATCACCAACCTGAGCGCCTTTTTTAATCTTTTGAGCATCGGGGAGCAGTATATGATGTTCCGGATTGAAGAGGACGCGTTCGTCATCTTCGGCTTCGGCGGTCGCCAAGGCATCTTCCAAAGATTCTTTGTCCATGAAAACTTTGGTGTCGTCCACGACGATTTTGACCTGATTCATCTCTACGCTGCCGGTCTTCAAGTCAAAAGAGGCGCGCATGATTTGTCCGCGCTTGCCGTATTCTTTTTTGTAAGCGGTCGCGAGCGCCATCTCAATCGCCTCCAGCACTTTTTCTTTCGGAATGCCGCGCTCTTCTTCCAACTGGTCCAAAACCGAATGGATCACTTTTAAATCAAACATATTTTTAAATTATTAATAACTCATCCCCAAACCCTTCTCTTACATTAAGAGAAGGGAGCTCCGCGCATCTTTTGCTTTTCGTAAATCAACACGGGTGAAAAACTACGAAAACTGGAAACAAAACATCCGCCGGGAGGCGGACATCTCTGATTTCAGTATTGGCTTCATTATACACAAAAGATAATAACAGTCAAGCATTGTTTTAAAAACTCCGTAAAGTATAATTTTAAACATGAACGGCGAATCTCCGCAAAACAACCAAGAAGACTCATCCGACACGATAGAAAAAATAAAAGCTAAAAGTAAAGAACTGGGCGCGCAAGTCCTTTTTGACATTGATCCAAACAAGGGTTTGGACGAAATACAAAATATTTATGATCGCACTCTGGAACTTTTAGAGAGCTTGAACAATGAAGAAAAATTGGCATTAAAAAACGCGGAAAATATCGTCATAAACACCCTGGATAGTTTAGAAGAAATTAAAAAACACATTCTTCACAGGCCAGATGATACTCAAATGAACAATGAGCAGATTCCGATTCCGGAAGAGCCGAAATTTACCGCGGAACAGACAGATCTGAAATTGCTTGAAAAATTGAGTGGCGCCGGAATCAAAATAGAAACAGTAGAAGCGCTGATGAATCTGTGTATGTATGATGAGGCTGAAAAGAAATTAATGGTTCGCCAAGATGCCGATGCCGAACACGTCAATGCTTATATAAGAGATGTTGTCTTGCCAACACTGGAAGGTGTCGTCGATGAACACGTCGCACCGCCTCAAGAGCAACCGGAACCCCAGGAACCGCTGCAAGCCCCGCCAGAACCGGCTCCGGAAGTCAAACCAGTAAGCGGGGCAGAAGAAAATCCTCACAGACCCCCGGCTAATGAATGGAGCCGGCTTAATAATATTTTGACGGAGTCGGGCATTAACCTGGAAACCAATCGAGGGCAGTTCGCAAAATTCCAACAACTAAACCCGAACGGACTGGAAGAAAAATCCCAAGCCATTAAGGAGGCGATAGAATCTTTCCCATATAAAAATTTACTAAAAACCAAGTTTACCGCTATTCGGCTGGGCTATCCAAAATTTGAACAAGATTCCAAAATTTCTATTGAAGATAATAAGTTATATATAGACCTCGGTATCACTAAACAGGAAATAACCGATTTTCTAACTCAAAATTTTGTGCCTGAACCGGCAGTGCCGGCTCCCGCACCTGAACCAACTCCGGCTCCTGAACCTCAACCAGCGAAGGCAGAGGAAACACTAGATGAAGCGGCAGAATCGGGGCCTACACCGCCAGAGCCAGCTCCCGAACCATCGGCAGAACAAGCACAAGCTGAACCGCCCCCGCCTCCAGAACCACCCCCACAACCGGAACCAGAAATAGAAGATCATTTTTTCAGCGATGACCCGTATGAAGTGTTGGGTGTGCCGCTCTCCGCTACTCTGGATGAAGTGAAAGCTACTTGGCGAGCACTGATGATAAAATTCCATCCCGATAAAAACAACAGTGATCCAAAATACGCTGAGGCGTCCAAAAGGATAAATGCCGCGTATCAGAAAATTTGTGACGACAGAAAGTGGCAAGCGGAAAATTTTGCTTGGACAAATCAAGATCAAAATGGCGGCTTTGGTGCTGCGCCACAACCAGAAGAAGAGCCGGCGGGTCCAGGAGCCGGTCAGGCGGGTGCACCGCCACAGCCCGAAGGGGCGCCTGGGCCGGAGAAGCCTTTGTCTGAACAAATTGAAGACCTGCGGAATAAATTGGCGCAAATGGAAGCAAAAGGCCAGAATTTTGATGGAGATACCGGTAGAAGCTTTGAAGATTTGGAGAGAGAATATCTTATGAAACAAGAAGCCAGAGCGGAAGCTGTAAAAAATGAAATGCGGACGGATGCTGGCATGGGTCCTTTAACACAGGAACAAGAAGCCAAATTACAGTCGGAAATAAACGATCGGCTTCTTGATGAACTCACTCGTCCTGAATATAAGGCTTATAAGCAAGCGGTAGACAACAACCGCGAGAAGACTGCATTGGACAAATCAATGGAGGGTGCCAGGAAGATTCTCAATACCAAAGTAGGGCAGTGGTATATGGGCTTGAGTTGGGAAAAGAAACTACTTCTTTCCACTGCCTTGATAACGGGGGGAGCCTACCTTCTCGGTGCCGGGTTGGCCGGAGGAGCTCTTTTTGGAGGCAAAAGATTGATCCGAGGGGCGCTGTCATTTGGTGGTTCCACTGCAGTGCGTGCTGGAGTGCAAAAAGTGGTTTCAATCGACAGCTTAAATAAAAAACGTGAAGAAAAGCTTGGAGAGTTGAAAAAATTGAATCTTTCCTATGCCGAGAAAGCTAAACGGACTCGAGAAATAGAGGAAGAATACGACAAAAAGATTAAATGGCAAAAAAGAGGAGAAACAAGACCAGCAATCCTTGCAGGTTCGGGCACAGGAGCCAGC
>CAYQIR010000002.1:11226-40957 GCA_964417625.1 uncultured Candidatus Saccharibacteria bacterium | reverse complement strand
TACCTTCATTATCTAGGAATGTTTGGATGGGCTCTTTAACTTCCTGGCCTCGCTTTAGAGGTGTAACATAAAATTTTGTCGTGTCATATTGGTCGGGTTGATGCTCTTCTTTTAGTTTATCTAAAAAATCTACTTTTCCTTTTTCAGAAAGACTGCCAGTTTGAAAATCTTTTTCAGGATGACGAATAAGTTCAATGGATATGAGCACATTTGCACCTTTTTCAGGAGTCTTTTCCCTCTCAACACCTTGTGTAATTGGTAATTCTTCCACATGACCATTTTAATCGAAAAACGTCTAAAAATAAAGGTCTAGGTAACTATTCCTATCTAACGAAATTAGGTCGCCAGAAAACGCAAATAGATGTATTGGGAACAGAGGAAATAGGATAACTAGCGGTCTAATTTGCTTAGATCAAAATAATTTGCCAACTGCTTCTTTATAAATCTATGCCCAGACCCACTTTTCAAAAATTTTTCTCTACCCAAAGCATCCGCTTTACTCAAATACATTTCTGCATAAATAAGTTTCAAATCTTTTTTCTTGCTTGTATAAGGGCTATGTCCAGATTTATGGTCTTTCAATCTTTGCTTTAAATCATGAGTAAAACCAATATACCAAGTTTTGTCTATTTGATCTTCTAAAATGTAGACAACGTAGTGCATTGCTCGTAAAAGACGTAAAGCTTGTAATAAATATTATCATATTTATTACAAACCACGTCTCACGAGTCACTCAAAACTCATCTCGCAGATTTATAGAGCATTTTTGCTTTTGTTTTTGTGGCTGCGCCACGTGAACTCGAGAGATACTTTAAATCCTGCTCGAGAGTTTTTACGTGGTGCGAGATGCGAGAATCGAACTCGCGTCTGATGCTTGGGAAGCACCCATTTTGCCACTAAACTAATCTCGCATTTTTATTTTTTAAATTCTATCATAAATTTATATCAATTCTCATTATCCCTTAGTTGTGCGATCGCGCAACTAGGGGAGAGTAGGATATAATGAACAGTTGTGGAGATAAAAGAAAAAATTCAAAAAGTTAAAAAATTTGCCAGAGACGAAAGAACTTTGGAAATTTTAGAGGCGATTGGTAAACTAGGAACCATTTTATTTTTAGGAGTTGCTGCGCCGAATGCGGCTGGACATATTATCAAACTGCTGGGATGGGTTCCGGATTGGAAAAATAAGTACAGAACAGAACGTATACTCAACTCACTTGAAAAAAGAAAATTTATACGCTTTTGGATGAAAAATGGCAAAAGGAAATTGAAATTAACAAAAGAAGGCAGAATTTATTTTGCCGGCCTTAAAGTTAAATCAATCAAATTACCTTTAGGAATTAAATGGGATGGTTTTTGGAGAATTGTAACTTTTGATATACCCGAGAAACTAAAAATAAACAGGCAGCGTTTTAACAGAGCTCTTAATTTTGCCGGGATGTATAATTTTGAAAAATCTGTTTTTGTGTATCCCCACGAGTGCAAAGAACAAATGTTTAAGATTGCCGAATTGTATGAGATCAAAAAATATGTGCGTTATATCGTAGCCCGTTCGGTAGAGCCAGATTTTAAGCTTAAAATCAACTTTCCTTATACGGAACCTACCACAGTTGTGCGATCGCACAACTAGGGGAGAGAAATAAAAAACAAACATTAAATCAAAGAAAACAATTTTTTTCTAATGACACTTTTGCCATTTTTGTTTTCCAAGATGAAATTGTCTTTTTCAATCTCTTTGCGCAAGGCGTCGCTGTGCTCGCAGTTTTTGGCGCTCCTGGCGCTGTCTCTTTCTGACTTCAATTCTGCGATTTCATCGGGAATATTCGTCTCTATTTCCTTGGCCAGCTTTTCAATATTGAGGCCCAGCACTTTGTCCATTTTTTCTATAACTTTTTTTGACCTGGCTTCTTGCATGATGGCGATGGCGACCGGAGTATTCAGGTCATCAACGATCGCTTTTTCAAATTTTTCCATTACTTCTTTGTCGCTTTTGTCTGACTTTGGCATATCAAGGTAAGCATTCAAAATTTTCTCAAAAGCGGTTTGGGCGCCCCGGACTCCTTCCCAAGTGAAGTTGGCTCCCGTTTTGTAGTGGGCGGTAAGGAGCCAGAAGCGGAAAGAGAGGGGGTGGATGTGGCGGAGCTTGAAGTCGCCGAGGTAAACGGCGGTGCCTTCGGATTTGGAAATTTTGCTGTCGTCAATTTTCAGATGAGCCCGATGAAGCCAAAACTTCACAAACGGTTTTTTGCCGCTCGCCGATTCAGCCTGAGCAATTTCGTTGTTGTGGTGAACGGGGATGTGTTCGATGCCGCCGGTGTGGATATCTATCTGTTCGCCAAGCAGTTTGAAAATCATAGCCGAACATTCAATGTGCCAACCCGGGAAGCCGAGGCCCCATGGCGATTCCCAGCCTATTTTTTTATCTTTTTTCCAGAGGATAAAGTCGGTCGGGCTTTTCTTCTCGCTTTTTTCTACCCGCGCCCCCTCCGAGAGCCCGGCGAGATTGATTTGCCCTAGCCCCCCATAGTCCGGAAATTTATTCGTATCAAAATATACGCCGTTTTCTCCATTATAAGTGAAGCCTTTTTCTTGGAGCGTTTGAATCATTTTGATTTGGTCCGGAATATAATCCGAAGCAAAAGGGAAGCGGGTTTTTTCGATATTGACGTTGAGAGTTTTAAGCGACTCAAAAAATATATTGGCATACTTCTCTGCGAGCACCCGCATGTTGGACATGGTAAGCGCCATTTTTTCGCGCCGGAGGCCCTTAGTCATCCGGTCCTCGCCTTCGTCAGCCCGGCCTTCATTGTCGCCGGAGAGGTGGCCGAAGTCGGTGATGTTTATCACTTGCTTTACTTTGTAGCCGCCATATTCCAGAGTGCGGCGGAGGATATCGGTAAAGACGAACATACTAAGATTCCCAATATGCTGCTCGCCATAAGCGGTCGGCCCGCAGTTGTACATCAATGCTTCTTTTTCGTTGATGGGTTTAAAAACTTCTTTCTTGCCGCTTAGGGTGTTATGCAATTTTATTTCCATATGTTAGATCCATTTTTTATACTTGAAATAGGAGAACATTGCAAGGCTTACGATAAACATAAACCCTACTACTATCCAAAAATCGTTCGGTGTTCCGACAATTGGTATGAATGCGGTGTTCATGCCGAAGATGGCGGCTATGAGCGACAAAGGGAAAGTCACAAAAGCCAAGATGGTGAAAATCTTCATTACCTCATTTTGCTTCGTCGAGAGAATGGAATTGTTGGTCTCGCGCAGTTCATCAAGCATATCGGAAATGTTGCCCAACTCGAGGGTCAGCCGCTCTGCTTCTTCCAAGAGTACCTTGGCGTCTTTACCGAATTTCTCGCCAAAATGGCTGGTGCCAATTTCCTTCAGGTTTCTCCAGACGGCTTCGTGCGGCCCTACCACTCTTTTGAAGCTCAAAAGATTGATGCCGGCCTCGGAAATGTCAAATACCATATTCTTCTCCCGGCCCTGGAAAATATTTTTTTCAATCTCACGGAGCCAGTCTTTGGTGTATTCAACTTCGTCAAAAAGGAATTTATAGATTTCGCGCATCAGGCCGAAGAAAAGGTGGGAATGATTTTCTTTGTTCAAAATCTCATCCACTTCTATCTGCTTGGCAAAGTGGTGCAAAGCGTCAATGCTGTCATAGCGAGTGGTGAGGAGGCCCTTTTCGGTAATGATAAAATCCACCTCCTGCTCCAAATTGAGGGAATGGGCATGCTTGAAAATAGGGATATGGATGACCGCGTAAATAGCATTGCTGAATTCTTTAGCGTGCTGTCTGGGAGTGGGCGTCAAGAGGTCCTTAGCGATGAGCGGGTCCAAATTTTGGGCCAAAATAAGCCCGTCCAGTTCTTCTTTGGTGGGGGAATTCAAATCGGTCCAAACTTGATCCATAAAGGAACGTGTTACAATCATGATTTTAATTTTTGATATGAGGCCAAGCTGTGATATATTATAACAGAAAATGAGGTACGAAAGATATACACAATTTTTAACTCCGGTGTTGATAGCGACTATCCTGTTTGCTTCCGGATTTTATATAGGCAAAAGAACTGGAAACGGGTTTGACGAAACCAAATTTATAAATGCGACCACGACTCTTGCCGTGGATTTTGGGCCGTTTTGGAAAGCTTGGAATATTTTGGACGAAAAGTTCACCCCGCCCGCTTCCACCACACCATCGGTCGCCGACCAAGACAAAGTCTGGGGCGCCATAGAGGGGCTGGCGGCTTCTTATAACGACCCGTATACAGTCTTTTTCCCGCCGGTAGAATCCAAGGCTTTTGAAGAAGAAATCAGCGGCAGTTTCGGCGGAGTGGGAATGGAAATAGATATCGTCGACGGAGTGCCGACTGTAGTGGCGCCTCTTAAGGGCACTCCGGCTGATAAAGCTGGGGTTTTGGCCGGCGATAAAATCATAGAGATTGACGGTCAGTCTGCAATCAAAATGAGCACTGAAGAAGCGGTTAAACTGATTCGCGGCGAAGTCGGCACAACCGTTGCAGTTACTTTTATCAGAAAAGGGGTCAATCAGCCGATTATAAAAAAGATGGTTCGGGCGGTGATTGAAATACCGACTGTCAAGACAAAACTTTTGCCGAGCGGAGTTTTTGTGCTTGAACTTTACAACTTCGGAGCCACCTCCCCAAGTTTTTTCAGGGGCGCCTTGCGGGAATTTATAGAATCCGGCTCCGATAAACTGGTCATAGATTTGCGCAACAATCCTGGCGGTTATCTTGAAGCCGCTTTGGATATGGCCAGCTGGTTTTTACCGACCGGCCGCGTGGTGGCGACCGAAGATTTCGGCGGGAAGAGGGAAGACCATGAGTACCGAAGCAAGGGCTATGATATTTTTACCGACAGGCTTAAACTGGTTATTTTGGTCAACAACGGCTCCGCCTCGGCTGCCGAGATTTTGGCCGGCGCTCTCAAAGAATACGGCAAAGCCGCTTTGATTGGAGAACAGACTTTCGGCAAAGGTTCTGTCCAGGAATTGGTAGATCTGACCTCCGACACTTCTCTAAAAATCACAGTCGCTCATTGGCTCACTCCGCTCGGCAATTCAATTTCCAACGGCGGCCTCACTCCCGATATCGAGGTTAAAGTAACTCCGGAAAATACCAAGGATGGCAATGACCCTATTTTGGACAAAGCGGTGGAATATCTCACGAAGTAATTTAAAGATTAAAAGATTAAAATAACTCACCCCAACCCCTCTCTTAAATATAAGATAGGGGCAGGAACAAAAAACATGAAGGTTATATTAAAACAGGACATCAAAGGCATTGGCCGAAAGTACGAAGTTAAAAATGTGGCCGACGGGTATGCCAACAATTTTTTGTTGCCCCAAAAAATGGCCGAGTTCGCCACTGCGGATGCAGTCAAAAAAGCGGAGGAGCTCAAAAAAACCGCTATCGCTGAAATTGAAATCAGGGAAAGTTTAGCTGAAAAGCAAATTGAGATATTAAAAGGAATAAAAATCACTCTAACTAAAAAAGCGAGCGACAAAGGCCACTTGTTTGAAAAAATCCACTCGGCAGAAATTGCCGAAGCTTTGAAGAGTCAAGCTCACATAAATATTGATGCGGAATTTTTGAAAACCGAAAAGCCAATCAAGGAAGTAGGGGAGCATGCTGTCCTCGCCGAAGTCGGCAAAAGCAAGGGCGAGTTTATTTTGTCAGTAGAATCAGTGTAAAAAATAAAATAGCTTCTCTCGCTCGCTCCAGAAATTTTCTGCTGAAAATTTCCTTGTCCTCGGCTCAGTCAGCCTGCGGAAGCTCGCTCAAGAACTATTTTATTTTTTACACTAAGCTGGCGACTTTTTTGACGATAGTGGAGCCGTCGAAGTGAACTTTTCTTTTGGCGGTCATTTTAACTTTGCCGTCTCGGAGAGCAAAAAGAGTGTAATCTTTACCGACCCCAACCCCATTGCCTGCGATGATTTGCGAACCTCTTTGGCGCACTAAAATAGCGCCGGTCTTTGCCAAGCTGCCATCAGAAATTTTAATCCCCAGATATTGCGGGCCCGAATCTCTGCCGTTTTTTGTTGTTCCAGCCGCTTTTTTATGCGCCATATCAGTTAATGTGACTTATTTGTTATAATATCCTTAACACCTAAAGTATAAGACAAAGCCGGATAAAATGCAAGAAGATCAACATAATATAGAGGAATATGTGGACCTAGAAGATTTGGATTCTTCAAAAGGCGGGGGTCTTCGGGCCAAAATGGAGGCCTTTTTGACTGGTCGGTATTTCGTGCCAGCAGTTATCATTTTGGTTGCTATTATTGCTTTTTGTTTGGGCCGGATTTCTAAAATAGCCGGGGAGAGGGAGCCGGTGCGGATTGTTTCGCAAAATCCTGATACTAATAACCCCCTTAATCCCCCTTACATTAAGGGGGAGACCGAAAAGAACAATATAGGAGAAGTGAAGGGGGCAAATATAGACATGGGCTCCGAGCAATCTGGTTTGAATAATAGTGCGGTTGTTGGTTCAAAAAATGGCACCAAATATCATTACCCTTGGTGCGCTGGCGCCAAACAAATTTCCGAAAAAAATAAAATCACTTTTAATTCCATTGAAGAAGCTCGCGCCGCCGGCTACACTCCTGCTTCAAATTGCAAAGGGTTGAAATAGGGAATGATGAGCTGAAATGAGAAAAGCGCCCCGATATACATCGGGGCGCTTCAGTTTTGTGGCGGTTCTGCTAGCAGCTTTTGCAATGCTGTTAGCGTTCCCAGGCCGTCCACGACGGCGGGGTTGTTAGGAGCGGTGGCCAAGGTATTCTCCGATTGAGGCTCGGACTTGGCACCGGCGAGGAGAGCCTGCTTGAGCGTTGCAGGCGTCACTCTTTCGACTGATGCGCCGTCAGCGAGCATTGACCCGGCTACTAGCGCGGCGATACCTGAAACGAAAGGCGTCGCGATGGAAGTGCCGGAAGTCGGAGCGTACTGATTGCCAGGCACTGCAGTCCAAACCCAGTTGCCCGGAGCGGCGATCTGCACCTTGCTGCCAAAGTTGGAAGACGACATGAGCCGTCCTTCAAAATCAACAGCGCCGACACAAATCACATTAGGCAAGTTGCTCGCCGTGCAGGGCAGATGCTCAAACGCATCCACATCCTGCCCGCCTTGCTGACGGCCGAAGCCGTTGTTGCCGGCGGCTGCTACGATGAGCGCTTTGTTTTGCAATCTCTCGATTGCTGCCCGGACTTTATCCGAACCAAAGCATTCAAGCGAGTTGCAGCCGACTGCCGTGCTCGCGTTAACAATCACGAGCGGGTAGGGCAGTTCAGCAATGGCGTCAAACGCCTTGACCAGAGTTTCGACCGAGTCGTCGCCCATGGTCAGCGTGCCGTCCGGCAGGAGAGCGGCAATCTTGTAAGGAATGAGCCGGACGTTGCCAGCGATTCCTGCGATGCCAATCTCGTTGCCAGACTGTCCGGCGATAACGGCCGAAGTCCGTGTGCCGTGCCCGTATTCATCTTGGCATGGCTTCCTGTCCGCGAACGACTTGGCTTGCGAAGCGTCAGTCGCGCGCCAGATATCTTCATGGTTGCAGTCAACCCCGGTGTCCAAATCAATGACCGGAATTTCGACTGTCTTGCCGACGGCGGCCCAAAGGGATGGTACGCCGGCTTGCACGAAGCTTCTCTCCTGGCGCGCGTAAAGCGGATCGTTCAGTTCCCGTGTTTGTGATTGAGCCGGTCGTGCGAAAACGACCAGCGTGATTAACGCGAATGCCGTTTTCATATCCGTCTCCTCTCAAATTTACAAATAACCTCAATAATTCTAGTTCTATTATATCAAAATTATATATATTGTCAAGCACAAAAAAGTGGAAAACTAAAACCGGCCGGGACTTTGCGAATCTACGCATCGTCCCGGCCGGGCGGTCCCGCAAACAGCGGGATTGTTTTGTACACAAAAGAGGTTATGGAAGCCTCCTTTGACCAAGCAGAATCCCTTTGGAAGTGGCGTCCTTGCGGTTGCCGACTTCCAGAGAAATTTCTACCAGTTCGGGCGTGTCCCCAGGAATGGGGAGCGTGTCCGGAACCACTAAGTTGATCTGGTAGAGGCCAATCCAACCGGGAGAAAGGCCTGCCCAGAGAACCTGCGCTTGCGCGCCAGCGAAATTCACGGAGACTTTTTGGAGGACGGTGCAAAGCTTTGCGGGAGTGATGGAACCAGTTGCAACTTTGCATTCGGTCAACCCAAACCCTGTGCCGTATAGCACCAGCACCTGTCCTCCGTAGGCCGGAGAGTCGGCGGTATTTGTCAGTATGCCGGTCAGGCCATCTTGAGCAATGGCGAGGCCATTTGCTCGATAAAGCCCTGGCCCTGACTCTATAACTGTAATGGCAACCGAGTCGCTTGAAAGCGAACCGGAAATCACCATCATAGTTGCCTGGCCTACAGCTGTTTCCCAAGGCATCTGGAAATTGATTTGGCCTGGGGAAACAAAGAAAAGCGGGGCCGGAACGTTGTTTACCAGTACTTGCGTACCGGCAAGCACGGTTGGCAACGGAATTATTGAAGCTACGGCGGTAGCAATGGCCAGCCGAGTACCATAAACGGAGCAAATTCCGCCTGGAGAACAGGGGTTCTGTCCCGAGGCATTGTCCACCACAGCGGCAGCGGAGAATACGGGGTTGACCGGCACAGGCGCTGATACTGTGAGCTGGATGATGTTGGAAAGTTGCTCTACTGCACCAACTACTTTCACTTGGACCGCATAGGTGCCGGGGACCGAGGGGGCAGTGATGTCCAGCCGGTCTCCAAGCGTATTGAACGGGATACTCGTTCCGTTTAGCAGGACGGTCGTAACCGTCTGCGGCTGCACGAGATTCTTGCCGGAGAGTGTTGCAGTCCGGCCAATGAGAACTCCGCTAATAGGGTCAAGCTGTGGCTGAAGGACTGAGGCATGAGGGGCTACAACAAAAGTTTTCGCCCAGCCGGCTGCTGCGCCGCCAAAATACACTATACCGTCCGTGGAAACACTTATTGTATCTGCAACAAATCCAACCAGAGCTTCCACAACAGGGTGCCTCTTGTCTCCGGCTTTTACCAACACAGCAACCGTGCCGGTTTGGAGATTGGCGAGTAGCAACGTAGCAATCGGTACATTGGTAGTGCTGCCACCGAACACGGCATAGTCGCCGTTTATGGCGATTGCTCGAACGTTCTGCGACACTTCGCCACCGGAGTAAATTTCCCGAATAGCTCCATTCCTGAACAGGACGACGCGACCGCCTCTAGCGTCTTTGCAGGATATAAGAGCCTGCTGTTGGGCATGGTCAAACACCATGTCGCACCGATCACTCCTGTCAGACTTGACCAGGCTGGTAAATTTCCCACCAGAGTCAATAGTGCCGATCTCAGATACTTGACTAATGAAATTTGGATTCACGATCCGTTCCGTAAGGAACAAATTGTTTCCAATTGGCCATGCCTGCAAAGCCCAGATCGAAGTCTTGACGACGAGGTCTAGACTGCAACCTGAAGGGTTGAGTCGATAAATCGACGTGAGTTTATCTGTGCCGGTCAACAGCATGTGGTAAGCCCCGTTTGACGGGAACGGACCAATATAAGTGACAGGAGCAGGATTGTTACTGCCAGCATTTTTAACGCTGTAGTTTGGACAGAGAGCGTTTAGGCTGGGAAGTAGAGTTGCTTCTAAAGTAACATTCTTGTAAGTAGAAACTCCATTGACTCTTTCGCCCGTGAATTCTCCCAGCAGGCTACGTGCTCCAGGTTGGGGGAAGAATGATCCCATAGTCATCCATGGCCCGTCGGAACGCCCAGACCATGACATTTTAGGGGAAAAGAAAGATGGGTTGACATTACCACCAACCACACTAAACCCCTGCTGACCTGCTTCTTTGACGGCGATAAACCCCCGGCCTTGATCTTGGTACACTGCCCAGACTTTGTTGTCCGGGCCAACCGCAAGACGAGTCACAATTGAGACAGTCGGCGAAATCGCCGGCATCTCTGTAATTGTGTATTGTTGTTGTCCCAAGGCCGCGTTCACGAAGAATACGACCCAAAAAATATGGCGCATTTGACACCTCCTTTATACCAGGTTGAAGTCAACGAACATCAAACATCTAATTAGAATTATACAACACGTGTTATAAACGGGTATCTTTAAAGAGTGGACAATCTGTGTGTTAATGCACTTATCCACATATCATTTACCTAAAATTATACTATTTTTTGATATAATTGAGTGTCAATGGGAGAAATATATAACCAAAACTTAACTATTCCTTCACCTTCAAAACCGTTTTTTAAGACCACATGGTTTAAAGGAGCGACAATAATTGTTGCTGCCGTCCTCATTTCTTTTTATTTGATTTTTTGGCAAGATAAATTTAATCTAAATCCAACGAATACCAAAACAGCGGAACAGGAACTCAGAGACAAACAAAGAACATTTTTAAGTCAAGCTGCTATTATTTTTCCTAACGTCGTTAAAACTACGCCCATAAAGTCAGCAGATCTGCCCGAAGAGTTGCGGGATTTTGTTTTTACTGATTTTGATGCGCAAGTTTTCACCAAAAAATTAGAATATGAAGAACAGAAACAAATCGGCTATTTCTTTAATTACACAATCAGCAATTCAACTATTCAGGGTAATATTCTAGAAAAAATTAGAGATTTTAATAATACTCAGTGGTTATTCCAAACAGGCTTGTATTCTGATAAGTTTGGCTTTATGGAATATGTAAATTCTCAATCTAAAACGCAAGTCAGAATTATGTTTACTCAAAAAGAAAATAACGTTGAACTTGTAGTTAAAACCTTACAATAAAAAAATAATATGTCAATAGTTACTAACTTATTTTTACCAAAATCCAGAATATTAACTTTATTGCTTCTACTAGCTGTAATGTTTTTGGTTCTCTATTTTTTACCAGCAGGGGTGGTAGTGGCTGATTCAGGGACATGTAATACATGGGATGCAGCTTGCGGAACCGACACATGCAATTACAGTAACGACGGAAGTTGTTCTATTGACTGTGGTGATACTGGATCAGCCGTTTGCGCGTCATCAGGCCAATTCTGCCCGTACTCATCAGGAAGCGGTATTTTCAATTGTTCTTCAACTACAGGATGCGATTGCATACCAATCTATCCTCCGGGCGGAGTATGTGATGATGTTAACGATCCTTGTGATGGCCAGACAGCATGTTGCGGCCAGCCTGGAGACGGCACTTCTTGTGGAGATGGGTACTGTGACCCAAATACGGAAAATCCTGAAATTTGTTCGTATGACTGTACTGTTGATACGACGGTGGTTAATGGAGCTTGTGGCTATAATCATTTGGGTTCATATTCATCTTTATCTACTCCTGCTTGCGATAGCGGCCTAGCTTATCCGTCAACTTTTGTCGGCGGTGGACCTTGGTATTGGCAATGTGCGGGCATAAATGGAGGCACCAATGCTCAATGTATGGCGTATTTTTACGGCACTTGCGGTTCTTTTAATGGTAAAGCTTTTCCGTATCACAGTGATGCAGTTAACAAAGATTATGCAGCTCCTGATACGCAGAGTGGCGGAGTATATGACCCCCGATTCTTGTGCGATACCGGAGCGCCTGTTTCCGATACCGCTCATTTTAATATAGGCAATTCCCAAGGCTCACTGACTTCCACCGGTACCGGTTGGTCCTGGACCTGTTATACCGACTATGGGTGGGGAGTTAGTTCTTGTAGTGCTACCATAGCACCGCCGCCTCCTACTCCTACCGGCCTCAGCGTTTCGGCCGGGTCATGCGACAGTAATTTGCTTAATATATCTTGGAACGCTTCCGGCGGAGCGACGAGTTATCAAGTATATAGAGATGGGGGAGGCACGCCTGTGTATAATGCATCAGGTTTATCTTTTCAGGACACTAGCCTTACCCCTGGCACGCCACATTCATACACTGTAGTAGCAACCAGTCTGGCCGGTTCTTCGGCTCCAAGCGGCTCAGTTATTGGTACAGTCTCATCTGCGTGTCCAATCTCCGTCACCCTCTCTGCCTCTCCAGCCGGTCCGCTCACTGCTCCGGGAACTACCAGGCTGACCTGGACCACGACAGGCAGCCCGACTTCCTGCACCGCCTCAAACTATTGGAGCGGATCAAAGACTCCATCAGGCGGATTTGAAGACAGAACCGGCATTCCGGCAAGTACCCAAATATTTGACATCACTTGCTCAAAAGCCGGCACTTCTGATGCCACGGCAAGAGCGACGGTGGTGGTAAACCCTCCGGCTCCAACCGTTACTCTTGTCGCCAATCCAACCACCGGCACTTCGCCTCTAACCTCAACTCTGACCTGGACGGTTTCCGGCTCAAATGTTACTTCCTGCACTGCTGGGGGAGGCTGGAGCGGTTCAAAAGCGGTAGCTGGAGGAAATCAGACGATATCCGGCATCAGCGCCGCAACGACTTACACATTATATTGCACGAATGCCGGAGGAAATTCTCCTACGGTTTCCGCAACGGTGACGCCGGTCGGCGCGATCTCCGTTACCCTTTCTGCCTCTCCAGCCGGTCCGCTCACTGCTCCGGGAACTACCAGGCTGACCTGGACCACGACAGGCAGCCCGACTTCCTGCACCGCCTCAAACTATTGGAGCGGATCAAAGACTCCATCAGGCGGATTTGAAGACAGAACCGGCATTCCGGCAAGTACCCAAATATTTGACATCACTTGCTCAAAAGCCGGCACTTCTGATGCCACGGCAAGAGCGACGGTGGTGGTAAACCCTCCGGCTCCAACCGTTACTCTTGTCGCCAATCCAACCACCGGCACTTCGCCTCTAACCTCAACTCTGACCTGGACGGTTTCCGGCTCAAATGTTACTTCCTGCACTGCTGGGGGAGGCTGGAGCGGTTCAAAAGCGGTAGCTGGAGGAAATCAGACGATATCCGGCATCAGCGCCGCAACGACTTACACATTATATTGCACGAATGCCGGAGGAAATTCTCCTACGGTTTCCGCAACGGTTACGCCAACGCCTCCCGCTGTGGTAAATATTGATGCCAATCCTACCAGTGTTATATATGGTACCGATACTTCTGTTTTAAGCTGGCAATATTCAAGCGCTACTGTCGATAGTTGCACTATTACTTCGCAGCCAAAACCAAACCCTGCTGCTTATCCGAATGGCTCAGGAAGCGCTACCGTCGGTCCTTTATATCAATCCACCAGCTATACCATTGCCTGCGATCCGGTTGGGCCAAATTCGTTTGATACGGTGACTATTAATATTCAGGATGCTCCTGCTTCTGCTTTGAATGTTATAAGGACAGGGCAGGGGCTGGTAACAAGCCTTCCGGTGGGAATCAATTGCGGCACTGATTGCAGTGAAAATTACATACCCGGCACTTCCGTTCAGCTTATCGAGTCGCACGCTTCCAATAGAATATTCACCGGCTGGAGCGGAGTTACTTGCACTACTGAAGGCAATCAAAGGCAACCAACCTGCACATTTACCAAGGGTGTTGGCAACGAAACCGTGTTAGCCAACTTTGCGGTAGATCCAAACTACAAAGAATTTTAAGACACGAATTACGAGCTTTTTGGCGTCTAAATTAGACCACACTTTTGTATTGACAGCAAGAGCAAAATATGCTATGCTTATTGCAATCCAGTAGTACTGGATTTATTTATTCCCGCGAAGCCTTTGGCGGAGTGGGATAGAGCCCTTGTGTTAAAGCGCAGGCAACAACAACATGGTTCGAGTTTGCGATTTCTTTCATAAAGAGCTCCCAAACATTTTGTTAACTTTTGAAGTTTACCCGTATTGAATTCATTCAGACGGGAGGGTAGGGAATCCCTGCCACGCACAAAATGGATTGGATTAAAATTAAACAATAGGCTTATTTTCGAAACTGCCGCTTTGGGGTTTATGATGATCGCTTCCAGTATCACGGGGTTTGGCGGAGCATCATTCAATCCCTTTATCGCACCGGAAAAACCGCTGGTTATAGCCGTAGAGGCGAAAGAATCAAGAATGAGAGTGGAAATAGGGAAGGGTGTGGAAGTGGAGAAATATGTCAGAAATTATTTTTCTGACATACCAGTAATGGTTGAAATTGCCAGATGCGAATCCCGCTTCCGCCAGTATGGCGAGAACGGCGAAGTGCTCCGGGGCGAGCAAAATAGCTTGGACCGGGGAGTAATGCAAATCAACGAATACTATCACAGCACCGATTCCGATAAGCTCGGATACGATATCCTGACCATAGAAGGGAACACCGCTTATGGGAGGCACTTGTTTGAGAAGTATGGAGTCAGACCCTGGCAGTCCTCTGTCGGGTGCTGGGGAAGAACGTCCGCCTATTCTGAATACAAAGAATTAGCTGTAAAATAAAATAGTTGAAATGACTTAAAACAAAAATCCCTATTCCGATGGACATCGGAAGGGGATTTTTGTTTTCCCGTCAAGCCAAAGGTTGCCAAGGACACAGCCCTTTGGGACCGTTGTCCCGTCAAAGGGCGTCTTTTGGGACAGGGCAGTTTAAAGACGCCCTTTGACGGGTGATAGCAACAGTAGTAACGTCGCACAATATATCTTTGCGACACAATACTATAACTATATATAAATAAACACAGGGTCCGGCCGTTTTCCAAAATATGCACTTCCCCACTTACGCAGAATAAATTTTTATGAACAAAATATAATATTTATATAATATTTCTTTTAAAATACTTCCTATCCTCTGGCTTTAGCAACCAAATTTTTTGCAAAATCAATAAAATAGTTCCAAATTTTGATTATGTAAGCATCGTATTTTTGCCAGCCCAGACTGGCTAGATTGTAAATTTTGTCCAGCCAGACTCTGAATTTGCCTGTGGTGAGAAAACCGACGACATCTATATCGTAGGCATACTTGAGGATAACCAGAGCGCCGATGATAATGACGGCTATTTGGATGAAGCCGGACTGTTTTGGATTGGGGGAGACTTCCCTATTTATTTTTTTAAAATCTGACTGCTGAATCATTTTTTGTTCTCTGCCAATGGGCACCCTTTGGGACCGGAGCAGTTTAAGGATGCCCCTTGAAAGATAATTATATTATAAATTATTTTTACAAATAAGACATCGGGTCCAGGTAAGCTTTAAGGTCGGCAACCGGCATCACGTAAGTGCCTCGGCAGACCAGGCTTTTGCGCTCCATAACGCGGACTCCTTGGGTGGCGTAAACCGTGAAGTGTAAGTGAGGTCCGGTGGAGTAACCGGTGTTGCCAGAGTAGCCTATCATACCGCCTCTTTTAACTTCCTGATTTTGGCTGACACTGATCAAAGAAAGATGGGCGTACAAAGTAGAGAGGCCGTTTTGGTGTTCAATTAGGACCCATTTGCCGTAAGAGGCGCCGGAACAGACCAAATCGGTATTGCCGGTGCCGACTACCACGCCTGCCTCTGCCGATTTGACCGGAGTGCCTATGGATGCGCCGAAGTCTACGCCATTGTGCCCTTTGCCGTTGTAGGCTCCTCCCCGGGCAAAGTCGGTATCGCCAAATTTCTGGGTGATTTTTATTTTATCCAAGGGCCAGAGCAAAATGCCTTTGCCGGCTTTTGAATAACTATTCGGGTCAATGGCGAATTTCAATTTGGATTCAAATTCCAAAAGTTCCTGCTCAAAAGCGTTTTTGAGGGCGATTTTTTCCTGAAGATTTTTTTTGTAATTGGCCTCTTTGTTTTTGGTGACGGTGAGCAGAGTATTCTTTTCTTTTTTGGTAATGCCGAGTATCTGATTTTGGTCGCTCTGCTCCCCTTTCAGAGACATTAATTTTTGCTTTTCTGTTTCTTTAATGGTTTTTTTATCCGACAGATCTTTTTTGTGCATTTCCAGCTCCCTGGATTGTTCCCTGACGCTTTGCTGAAATTGGGAGAGCGATTCGTATTCGTCCAGCACATCTGCCAGGGTTTTGTTGGAGAGCAGGCTTTCAATCAGGGACTCTTCGTCTCTCTGCCGGATGCTGTTGAGGCTTTTCACAACCGCCTCGGAATTAGATTTAACTTTGGCGGAGGTGTCGGTAATTTCATTGTCCAGATTGGAAATAGTCAGATTGGTTTTTTGGATGTTGGTTTCGGTTTTCCTTATTTCGGCGCTGATTTTTTTTTGGTTCAAATCAAGAGTTTTAATCGCGCTCTGCAGGGTTGCCGCCTCGTCGCCGGCCAGCTCCAGCTGCTTTTCATAAACTTTTATCTCCTCGTCCAATTGCTTTATTTTTTCATTATGGTTGTTTATGTTTTGCTTCAGTTCGTCTACGGATTGGGCAAAAGACACACTTGTTATATGAAGTGTTAAAAGCGCAGCCAGTATTATTGTGATAAGCTTTTTTGATAACATTTATGTTAATATTTCCATAGCTTTCATAATTCTCTCTTTACTCTCCTTGATTCCCAGAATATCAATTAACGTAAATGGATCAGGTGACCTTTCTCTCCCTGATAATGCGTAACGCAGAGGCCAGAGGACGCTCCCCCGCCCGCTCACGCCTGAGCGTAGCGATGGTGGGCGGGCCTTCCCTTCTGCTAAATCCATTATTTTAATTTTTATCTTATTTAGATCGGTGTCACCTTCTAAAATTTTAGTTAATTCATGTAATAAGATTTTTGCCTCTTCTGGATCTTGCCCTTTCCACATGATTTTTTCTTTTTCCAAAACCGGTTTTTCAAAAAGATAATCAAATTCTCCCGAGTTTATAGCTTCACTCACCTCTCCGGAGCGGTGAATTCGGTCTAGCAGAATCTTTGATAATTTTTCCAAGAATTCTCTATTCTTGCCTTTTTCGTGTTCCTTCCATTTCGTCTTTGAAAATTGTAAATTAAAAATTGAAAATTTATCTTCGTCTGAAAGACGAAGTATATATTCCCGGTTCATCCAATCCAATTTTTCTACATTGAAAATCGCTCCTTTTTTTTGGACTTTGCTCAAATCAAAAGTTTTAATCAGTTCTTCCAGACTGAAAATCTCTTGGTCAGTTCCGGGGTTCCAACCCACCATTGCGAGGAAATTGACTATAGCCTCGGGTACGTACCCTCTATCCTTATAATACCTAAGAGAAACGGCCTCCCCATGTTTTCTTTTTGATAGTTTACTTTTATCGGGAGCCAAAACCATCGGTAAGTGGGCGTAGATAGGCCTTTGACCGCCTAGCGCCTCGATGATTAAAATCTGACGGGGGGTGTTTGATATATGGTCATCTCCTCGGATGACGTGAGTCATACCCGCTTCGGCGTCATCAATAGAAACGGCTACGTGATACAAGGGATCGTTTATGTTTCTAGCAATAATAAAATCACCAAGGTCAGAGACGTCTATTTCAATTTCTCCTCTTATCAAATCTTGAAATTTTACTTTACCGCCGGGATTTTTAAATCTTATAACTTCTTTGTTCTTTCCTTCAGTTTCTTGAGAGATATAAGCATGCCCCTTATTAATTAACTCATGCAATTTTTGCTTATATATCTCTGTCCTTTGTGATGATCTCCAAACCTCTTGCTTGTTGTCATAATCAATCCCAAGCCATTTTATATCATCAAATATGGCATCCTCATACTCTTTTTTTGACCTTTCTTTGTCAGTGTCTTCTATGCGGAGCAAAAACTGGCCGCCATTTTGTCTGGCGAACAAATAATTATAAATCAGAGTTCTGACATTCCCCATTTGCAAAAAACCGGTTGGGCTCGGCGGGAATCTGACCACGACTTTTTGGCTGTTTTCCATAGAGCCATTATAGCAAGAAAACCTCCCCCTGCCCTCCCCTCCTAACTCTCTAAATCCCTCTTAAGTTAAGAGGGAACTTGTGGAATGCTCCGCACCCTTTTTCTAACTCACCCCTATCCCCTCTCTTAAATTAAGAGAGGGGAACCAAACCTTCCTTATTTATCTCTTCATCTAATTTTCCCAGCACATTCTCTGTGTTATTTTCGACTTCATCATTCCAAAATCTGATTACGCGAACATTCGAGGCCTTTAGAATTTTTTCTCTATCTTTATCGTACAGCACCGTTTCATTTTCTTTGTGATGGCCTCCATCTAGTTCAATGGCGAGCCTTAATTTTGAACAGTAAAAATCCAATATGTACGCTCCAACACTAAACTGGCGATAAAATTTTAGTCCACGAAATCTTCTGCCTCGCAGAAATTCCCACAATTTTTTCTCAGCATTGGTTTGATTGGCTCGCAGCTTCCTTCTGCGATTTTTGAGTGATGTGTTGTTGAAACTGAATTTATACATGCGAATATTATAACCGTTTTTTTGAATTTAAGAGCAAGCGAAGCTTTCCATAAATTCCCCCTTAAGTTAAGGGGGATTTAGGGGGTTAGGTTTTAAGCGAGAGTTACTCCAACTTCTCGTGCGAGAGAGCGATAGAAAGCAGCGCTTCCGCTATTTGGTCGGCGGCGCCAGGCTTGAAAAAGTTTTTAGCGCTTTCCGACATTTTATCGTTAATTTCTTTATTATTTATGATGCGCTTGATTTCGGCCAAAAAAATGTGCGATTTCAGATTTTCTTCCTGCAGCACGCTGCAAGCGCCTGTTTTGGCGTAAGCAAAAGCATTTTTGACCTGGTGGTTTTCGTTAGAGTCACTGATTGGGATGATGATGGATGGCTTGCCCCATGACGATATTTCAAAAATAGTTGAACCGGCCCGGCTGACGACCAAACTGCAAAGTCCGGCGGCCATCCGCATTTCCAGGCTGTTCAAATAGCCAAACGGCCTGTATCTTTCCTTGTATGGATTTTCCAATAATATCGCTGCGGCTGATTCTTTCATGACTTCAATATTTTCTCCGCCGGCCTGGTGAATAATCTGGAAATCTTTGACTAAGTCCGGCAAGACATCTAGGACCGCGTTATTTATCACTTCCGCCCCCTGGGAGCCGCCTAGAATGAACAAGGTCGGCAGGCTCTGGTCAAAGCCAAAAAACTCCGGCGCCCCGTTGGTGATGGGAACCAGTTTTTCTTCCAAAACCGGCTGGCCGGTGTAGGCTACTTTGTCCGCTTTGAAATAGCTTCCTGCCTCTTTGTAAGAAACGGCAATGCGAGCCGCAAATTTGCCCGCCCATTTGTTGACCCGGCCCGGCACCGAATCAGACTCGTGGATAAAGACCGGGATGCGCAAAAGCTTCGCTGCCATAATGGTCGGGAAGCTCCCGTAAGCGCCTTTACTGAACACTACATCCGGGAAAATATCAAACACGTCCAACAGGGCCATCAGAACGCCCCAAGCGGTTTTGAATGCGTCAAAAAAATTCAAAACCGAAAAGTAGCGGCGCATTTTGCCGGCCGTAACTTTTTGGTATCGGATATTGTGGTCGTAAAGCAATCCTTGATTGTAAGGGCTTGGTCCGAAAAAATACATCTCTGGGGTCAACAGCTTTTTTTGCTTGGCGATTTTTTTTATGGACTCGGTTATTGCGATAATCGGATAAAAGTGCCCGCCCGAACCGCCGCCTGTAAAGATAATCTTCATAGGATAAATTTAAAATTCTGCTACCCTTTTGACCTTGCAGACCTTGATATATTCATTATAATGCCGGCTTCCGCCAGATTGATGAGGAGCGCCGTCCCGCCGTGGCTCACGAAAGGCAGAGGGATGCCGGTTAATGGCAGGACCCCTATCATACCGCCAATATTGACCATTGCCTGGGACACTATCAGTATAACAATTCCAAGGGAGAACAGTCTACCGAAGTCATCAGGGGCTCTGGAGGCTATCCTCATTCCTTCCAGGCCAAACATCACGAAAACGCCAAGCATTATAAACATCCCGAAAAATCCGAACTCTTCGGCCGCCACCGCGAAGACCGAATCCCCAATCGGCTCCGGCAGATAACTGAATTTTTGGACGCTTTTGCCGAATCCTTTGCCCCAAAACTCGCCCGACCCGACGGCGATCATAGACTGGTTGAGCTGATAACCGCTAGTCTGGCTGTTAATGCCAGGATTAATCATTGACTCAATTCTTTGCTTGATGTATGGCCTGGTCATGTAAAGCACTGCTACAATCCCTACTCCGACCAAAAGAATGCCCAAAATATGCCGCCATTTGGCGCCGGCCGCGATGTACATGGAAAGGGCGGCAAAGGCAATCACCGCGAAGGTGTCGGTATCCGGCTGAGAAAGCAAGATTGCCCCTATGATGCCGAGGAATATAAACAAAGGCAAAAACCCCCATTTGAAAGTCCTGACCTTGTTTTTTAACAGAGACAGCCATAGGGCGAAATAAGCGATAAAGGCAATCTTCAAAAATTCGGCCGGTTGGAAAGTAATAAATCTTAAATTCAGCCAGCGCTTGGCTCCGCCGTGCTCCATGCCTAGACCCGGTACAAATACTAAGAGAGTCAACACTATCGCTCCTACGAAAAAAATAAAAGCGTTCTTTTTCCAAAAATGATAATCAATCCGGGCCATCGCCAAGCACACGATAGACCCGATAAAAAGCCCATAAAAAATCTGATTGAAAGCGACATTGGAGAATTTAATCTCATCTCTGGCTAGCACTCCAAGCGACGCAGAAGTAAAGATAAAAAAACCGGCCACGACCAACACTACTGTCCACCACAAAAATGGCCTGTTTATTTTCCCTAGTCTTTTCATACGAAAATCATACGAAATAATACGAAAAGCTGCAAAAACTCGACCTCACCCCAACCCCTCTCCTCCGCCCGGACCTGTCCGTACCGGCACAGGTGGATGACCCAGTCGGACGGGTTGCGAAGGAGAAGGAAGAAAAAATTCTCGTTACCTTTTTGTAGCTTTCGCATAATTTTCGTATCATACTATCCCAAGAGCGCCAAAGTGATGCCGAGGATGGCGCACATGATGGCAATAATCCAGTAGCGCATGGTGACTTTGTAAGCCGGCCAGCCAATGGCTTCAAAGTGATGGTGGAGCGGAGCGACCAAAAACACCTTTTTCCCTCTGAATTTTTTTGATAAGACTTGGATAATATCCGACAGCACCGTGACGACGAGAGGCAGAGCAATCATAGGCAGAACCAGAATACCATAGCCATCCCCCAACCTATCGGTCATAAAGGCCACAATGCCTAGGGTGATCGTAAGCCCCATCATGCCGGTGTCTGACATGTAGTATCGCGCTGGAGGAATATTGAACCAGAGAAAAGCTAAAATCCCTCCGACCACCGCGGCGCAAAAAGCGGCCAAGTCATACTGCTGTTGATAAAAAGCGATGCCTCCGTAGGCGGCAAACATTGTTGCAAACACGCCTCCGGAAAGCCCATCAATGCCGTCTATAACCCCTCCGGCGTAAATCGCCAATATTACTAATATGAAAAACGGGACGAAAAACGCTCCCAAGAAAATTTCCGTGCCAAACTGCTCCGGCAACCCGATAGAATTTACATCCAGCTTAAAATAAAACCAAAGCGCGCAAAGAAGTGCCATTACAAAAACAATTCCCAGCCGTTTTTTAAGCGGTATTCCTCCTGCTTCATATTTGCCTTCTATCGGCCTGGTCACTAGATAATCGTCAACGAGACCGACAAGCCCGCCTAAAATAAGCGCGGCAAGCGGGATCCAAGTCTGGCTCCTGGAAAGAATATCCAGATTGATGAGAGTCGGCCCGCTTATAAATTCAGCTAAAAGCCAAATTACCGATATGGTGATAAAAACTGACCCCCAGACCACCACTCCTCCCATTCTGGGAGTGTTTACTTGTTTTTCTTTGTGAAGCTCGTTGAAAATCGGCGTATCGTCTCCTCTCATATCGACTTTGCCGGATTTCTTTTTCCACATTTGATGGGAATAAAGGAAGTCGGTCAAAAACGGGGTCATCAAAATCCCAATCACGAATGACCCGATTGCCGGCAAAAAAACTTTTACGATGTCTATAATCATAGTTCGGCTTGGATGTATTTTAGGCTGGCGTCCACCAATTTCAAAGTGTCTTCAAACCGGCCTTCTTCGGTGGAGCCGAGGACAGAGATGATAATTGGCCTATTGAGCCCGGCGTCATAAGCGATGACCAGGTTGCCGCCGGCCAGGTCGGTGTAGCCGGTCTTGGAGGCTAAGATGTTCGGTATCTGATCTACAAAGGCGTTGGTATTTTCGGCGGAATATATTTTTTCGGCGCTTTCAAATTTCAGATTTTTGTAGCGAGTGCCTTCCAAAATCTGCGGATGATTCTGGAGGGTGTATTCAAACAATAGAGCCATGTCTTTGGCCGAGCCGTAAGCGCCTCCCCTGTCTTCTTCGCGGTCCAAGCCGTGCTCGTTGAAAAATCGGCTGTTGGACAGGCCGATTTTTGAAGCGGTGTCGTTCATCGCCTTGATAAATTTCGTCCTGTTATCTGCCGGATTATCTGTTTGAGGATTAGCCCTTGATTCGGAGACTGACGCCAGAGCAAAGGCGCCGTCATTGGAAGAAGTGAGCAGAGTAAAATCTCGGAGATCGCTTGCCCTCCAAACATCGCCTGCTTCCAGCTGCGAATCTCCTTCCGGAGAGAGATACTCATTCAAAATTTCTATATTGAGATTATCGGGCAATTCGGAATTGGCTGTTACGGCGGTCATGACTTTGGTGAGTGAAGCGAGGGGCAGAGGCATGTCCTGGTTTTTTCCAAAAAGCTTCCGGTCGTTTACCACATCCCAGACAATAGCGCCTTTGGCCCGGATTTCTATATTTTCAAATGGGTCCGGTGTTTCCTCGGCGGAAACCTCCGGCGGCCTGCTGAGAGCTCTCTCCCCGATTAAGAGCAAGCCGAAAATAACAACTGAAAAGAAAAGCAAAACGCCAAAGACATGAACAAAATATTTTGTCCGGTTTTCGATATTAAAAAAATCTTTAAATTTGTTCTCCTTCATTGCTTTGTTCTTTCAGTTCGCCGAGCTTCTGCTGAAATGTCGCAAAATCAGGCAAATCTTCCACTTTCTTAACTCCCAAGGCGGCCAACAGGTTCAAACTGCTTTTGTATCTGAAGGTTCGCTTATCTCTCGGGTCTTCCCCTCTTTCCACCAGTCCCCGAATGCATAAGTTTCGCAATATAAAGGTCGAATTGACTCCTCTCACGCAATCAATCTCCCTTCGGGATATAGGCCCATTATAAAGTATTATGGCCAATGTTTCCAAGCCCGCTTTGCCGATTTCTTTGCTCATCTCGTCCTTTGCGATTTTCTCTACCAAGGGTTGCATTTCTGGCGCAGTTGCGAGGCTCGCTTCTTTTTCCGTCATAACCAAACAGACCCCGCGGTTTTGGAGCGATTCACTCAGATTTTTCAATGCCGCTTTTATTTCGTTCTCGCTTTTTTCCAAAAGTTTAGCTAGCCGCTTTATTTCCATCGGCTCGTTCTCATAAAACAGTACTGCTTCAATTTTTTGTTCTAAATTTTCCATGGGTTATTTACAAATAAGCGGGCGTGCTAACTTTATCTGACTCCATACGGATATCCTCAAACTGCCGGTCCTGATTGACGCGGACCAAGCCCTGCTTGACCAACTCTAACATAGCCAAAAAACTCACTATCACATTTACTCTTGCTTGTGGTGAGATTGCTTGCCCTGAGAAATTCGAATGGGCCAAACCACCCGTTTTCCCTATTCCTGCAAAGTCCGAGAAGCTGGTGCTGATGCTACTCCTTATCCGCTCCGATAATTTTTCTACCATCTCCTCCAGGCTGATAATTTTTTGCACCATCACTTTCGACAAGTTTTCTATTTTAGGGATGTTCTGCAGCATTTCGGAGAGAGTGTTTTTTAAAGACGAGAGCGATATGTCTGGAGTAGGAGCAAAAACAACCATTTTCTGTTTTTTTTCTTTGGCAAAATACAAAAAATTGCCAAACATCTTTCCCAATCCAACCGATAAATCTTTGTATTTTTTATAAAGAGCCAGCCGAGCCTCTAAATCCTCAATGCTCACCTGTTCTTCGGGTGTCAGATCAATCGTGGGCAAAAGCGATTTGGATTTAATAAGGAGCAATGTAGAAGCGACCAAAATAAAATCGGCGCTGTCGCCAATGGGAAAATCTTCAAAAGATTTGGTGTAGGCGGTAAATTCGTCCGCCACTTGCGAGAGCGATACGTTGCTGATATGGAGTTTCCTCTTCTCTATCAAATCCAAAAGCAAATCCAGCGGCCCCTCAAACTCCCCCACTTTCACTTTGAAATTAGTATCCACCCTTAGATTTTAACACATTCTAACCTCACCTCCTACCCTCTCCTTAGTCAAGGAGATGGGGAAAATACCCATTGCATTTTTTAGTGAATGTGATATAATTAGAAGCAGGAGGTTGGAAAGTGAATACCATTTCAGGAATTCTGTTCTTTGTCGCTTTTTTGCCCTACATCTGGGCAATCATAAACAATCCAGTCGGGGAAGGCCCTTCTCCAGTATCGTGGGCGATTTGGGCGAGCGTTGACACGCTAGCCCTAATCGCCATGAAAAAGAAGGAGGTGCCGTCAACCGGGCAACTTACTGGAGCTGTTGTCGGAGCATGGGTTGTCGCAACTCTTGCTGTTGTCTTTGGTAAGCCGACGATGGGATCCATCGAATGGGTCAGTGTTGTCGGGGCCTTAGCTGGCATCATTCTTTGGAAAAAATATGGCGAGGCAACAATTGCCATCGTTTGTTCTCAAGCCGCGGTTTTCATCGGAGCTTTTCCAACATTTGAAAAGGGTTACAGAAATCCATCTGGAGAAGACCCAATAGCTTGGTTTGTCTGGTTCGTATCGTGCGTCTTTGCTCTGTTCGCCATCAAGAAATGGAACTTAGCAGAGGCGTTGCAACCGCTCACTTTCACGATAATAGAGACCATCATGGTCGTTCTTGTTGTGATCCGTCCCCGTCTGCTCTAATAGCCGGCGGGGCGGTTTTCTTTATTTAGAATTATTCATAGAAGTTGATTATATATTCTTCAATCAGTAGTTTGGTTGCTCTTAATAAATATAGCGATTAATCGCTACAAAACATACTCAACAAATTCAGCGATAGCAAAAAATGTTGAGTATTAAGGTATGCAAATATATAAAAATTCACGACCGTCACGTAAAGAAAAAGTGTATAATATCGCATACACAGATCATTGACGGTCGTCTTACATCTGTGTATGTGGTTGAATCCTCTATACCTAGCTAAAATTATTTTTTGTCTTTCTCTTCGATCTTGAGGGACAACTCTTTGAGTTGTTTTTCGGTCAATTCTTTGGGCGCGTTCATGACTGCGGTTTGGCCGCCGCGGGTCATCGGGAACGATTGCACTTCGCGCAAAAAGGTTTCGCCGGTCAGGTTCATGATATTGCGCTCGACACCAAGAGCGATACCGCCGTGGGGCGGAGTGCCGTATTTGAAAGCTTCAAGCATATGGCCGACGCTTTTTTCTATTTCTTCATCCGAATAACCAATCACTTTGTAAGTGGCTCGCAAAATTTCCGGTTTGTGTGCGCGGATTGATCCCCCGCCAGATTCATAACCGTTGCAGACCAGGTCGTATTGGGTGGTGAGGATGTCTTCGATATTTTTGCCTTCCATGAGCCATTCCAAGTGTTCTGGTATTGGCATTGAGAAGGGGTTGTGGGTAAAGGTCCAGTTACCCTTTTCCATACCGGTGCCGGCTTTCGGATCGGTCTTTTCAAAAAATGGGAAGTTGACGACCCAAGCATAGGCCAAAATCCCCTGCTCTTTTTCTTCGGGAGTACGCAAGTCAAACTTGTCGGCACCATACTTTTGCATTGCATCTTTGTAAGCAATTCTCGGGAAGGGCTTCTCTTTTATTTTGTAGCCCATGGCTTCCACAACATTCGTGACCATTTCTTCTACCGTGTTCATTACATCTTCCATTTGTACGAACGACATCTCTAGGTCAACCTGAGTGTGTTCAAAGCCGCGGTCGGCACGGAGATTTTCATCGCGGACTGCACGAGCAATTTGGAAATATCTTTCAAAGCCGGCGGTCATGAGGAGCTGTTTGTATTGTTGGGGTGACTGGGGCAAGGCGTAAAACTTGCCAGGGTTCAAGCGTGAAGGTACTACGAAGTCGCGTGAACCTTCGGGGGTGGACTCGGTCAGGAGCGGGGTCTCTATCTCGGTGAAAAATTTGCTGAAGAGATGTTCTCTCACTCGCCGCACAAACTCGCTGCGCAACCTGATATTTCGCTGCATCCTCTCGCTGCGGAGGTCCAGGTAGCGATATTTTAATCTGGTATTTTCATCTATGCCCGAAGTGTCGCCTGCGATATCAAAAGGCAAAGTTTCCGCTTTGTTTAGGATTTCAAAACCGTTTACTTCCAGCTCAATATCGCCATTCTGAACTTTGTCGTTGACCATTTTGGCCGGTCTTTGGTTGACTGTGCCGGACACTTCTACCACCCATTCTGTCCTGACTGGTTTGGCCTTTTCTATCAAATCTTTTTTATTGGAGAGGATCACTCCCTGGACCGTGCCAGTCATATCGCGAAAGTCAAAAAATATCATCTTGCCCTGGTCGCGGACTATCGAAACCCACCCGGCTATGGTCACTTCTTTGCCGACATTATCTTTCAAATCTCTTATGTAAGTTCTTTTCATCTTTTCTTTATACCACACCTATTGCTTTTTTGACAGCTGCCATTTTGGCGCTCGCGAGCGCTCGGGCTTTGGCTTTACCCTCAGTTAAGACTCGGTCTACCAAAGCGGAATCATTGGCGATTTGTCCTCTCTTTTCTCGCAGAGGCCCGATGAAATTTTTGAGGTCTTCAATCAATATTTCTTTGAGCGCCTTGTACTTGCCTTTATTTTCCTGATAAACTTTTTCAAGCTCATCCACTGGTCTTACAAGTTTATGAATGGCAAAAACGTTTTGTGGCTTCTCCCCGCTTGAATCAGTCACTATACTCATCACTTTTTCTTCAATTTCAGCATCGGTGGCAAAAAGTGAAATCGTATTGCCGTAACTTTTGCTCATCTTGCGGCCGTCTAGGCCCGGCACTATTTCTAGGTCTTTTAAAATGTAAGCTTCGGGTAATTTGAAAGCTTCGCCAAAAATGCGGTTAAACTTTTCGGCTGTGTCGCGAGCAAATTCAATGTGTTGTTTTTGGTCTTGGCCGACCGGCACAATATCGGTGTCATAAAGCAAAATATCGGCCGCCATGAGCATTGGGTAATTGAAAAGGCCGACACTTACATCTTCTTCCCCACCTTTCGCGATCGCGTCTTTATAAGCATGGGCGCGTTTGAGGTAAGGGACGGTAGTGATAGTGTCAAAAATCCAAGCAAGCTCGGTGTGCTCCGGCACGTCGGATTGTTTGAAGAGAATATTCTTTTCGGTATCAAACCCGAGAGCCAGATAATCAATGGCGATTTCGCGGGTGAGCGAGCGCATCTCCTCGGCGTTTTGAATGAGGTTCAAGGCATGATAATCGACGATTATCCCGAGCACTTTGCCTTCGCTCTGCATAGCGATGAGCTGCTTCATCATGCCGAAATAATTGCCGAGATGCGGCCGCCCCGTGGGCTTGATGCCAGAAAGTACGGTTTTTTGCATACCCGAATATTACCAGATTATCCTCTACAATAAAAGTTTGCTATGATGTGGCGGTTATGGATTCTCTGCGCGACAAAGGCTTATACCATATGTTAATTCTCAGCTTTTTCTTCTTCCTCTTGGTCGGGTTTTTATACCCCGCTTCTCCGGCAGAGGACCGGGCCAAGGAATTTACCGCCAAAACTTCTCTAAAAAAAGTTGATTTTACTTCAACCGATTTTCCAAACCATATTTCCCAGGGTTACGGCCGGACTCAGTTCGCTGCTGTTTTTGGAGGCCTTCGGGACGGCCGGCATAACGGCATCGATATCGCCGCTGCCTATGGGGCGGAAATACTTTCCGAGAGCCGTGGCAAAGTGGTTTACATTGGCGACCAGGATAAATATTGTTACCGTCGTGGCTACGGCAAATTTGTAATGGTGCAAAATGAAAACGACAGCCATACCTTGTTATATGCCCATCTAAGTAAAATCAAAATCGCTGTCGGCGATAAATTGAAGAAAGGAGATGTTTTGGGCCTCATCGGCACGACCGGCCTCGCGACCGGGCCGCACCTGCACTTTTCGGTTTTTAAAACCGAAGATTTGAAAATAAAAGATGACGAAACCTGCGGTCCAAAACCCGATGGTGATATTGTTAACCCGATAAAATATTTAGCAAAATAGTTTGTTTTTAAAAGTTCTTCTTGCTTAAAGCAAAAAATGCTATTCCGATCCAAATAAACACAAGGCCCAAAAGCAGGGCGGCGCCGGAAAGAATATACGCTAAAATGCCAAAATTTAAAGCGGTTGTGAGCGTCAGGGCGGTGATCCAAATATCCCGGGGAGTAGTCGTCGGCGTCTCGGCAAACGTTTTTCCGCCAGTAGCGCGAAGGGTATGAACCCTGATAACGTCAGCCTGGGATTTTAGGGTTAACGGCCCGGCTATGAGAACGTTTGGAATGGAAGCCTCACTGTGAGTCGTTATCTTTTCTCTCTTAATGCTATTATGCGTAAATATGAGGCCCCACGAACCGCTGCCGATCATAATCATGCCGGCAAGGATTGTGATAAGCGATGAAATTTTAAGCATCTTCTTCATAAATAAAATTTATTCTTCGTCTCTCTTGTCTTTTTCAAAAACCAAAAATTTATCACCCAAACCGACTATTTTGATTTCTTTTCCTTCTTTGGCGGTGTCTGCTTCCTCCACTTTGGATAATACGCTCACCAAGTTCCAGCCTTCTTCATTATATTTATTTATAACCTCTTCTTCTGACATTGCCGGATCGCCTCCTTCAAACTTTTCGCCAAACTGGGCCGCTACGTCAGTCATGGCCCTGTTTACATTTTTGGTGGTCGGGTGGGACGGTAGATACTCACTCATTTCTTCTTCGGTTTTTCCCACAGCCGAGGCTATTTCCTCGGGAGTCGGGTTGTATGGTTTTTCTGGTGACATTTTATTTTAATTATTTTTAATATTTGAACAATTTATTAAATCTTGCCGACAAGCTTCAGGCCGGGCTTGAGCGTTTTTTGCCCCGGCTTCCAGCTGACCGGGCAGACCTGGCCTTTGTGCTCGCGGGTAAACTTGGCCGCTTGCAGTTTGCGTAATATCTCTTCGGTGCTGCGGCCGATGCTGTTGTCGTGCATCTCGTAAGCTTTGAGGATGCCTTGGGGAGAAATGATAAAGGTGGCGCGTCTCGAGAGCCCTTCGTCTTCTTCTCCGTCGCCCTCTATATAAGTGCCGAAGGCCCGGCAGAGTTTACCGGTCGGGTCGGCGGCCATCGGGTACTTCACTTTTTTAATTGCCGGTGAATGGTCGTGCCATGCTTTGTGGACGAAAACGGTGTCGGTAGAAATACTCAAAATCTCGGCGCCCAATTTTTTGAATTCTTCGTAATAATCAGCCGCTTCCTCGAGCTCAGTTGGGCAGATGAAAGTAAAATCGGCCGGGTAAAAAAGCAAAACCAGCCACTTACCTTTGTAATCGGAAAGTTTTATTTTTTTGGTCTGCTCATTGTGGAACGCTTCAAACTGAAGCTCCGGTATCTTGTCGCCTATTTGAATCATAAGTTTATTTTAGCATAGCTTGTTGTGAAGATTTATTGACAAAAAATATGTTTAGGTGTATAATACTGAAGGAGGCTACGCCGAATGAATCATTGGAACTTGAGATGCTCGGCCTGCAATCAAAGCATCAGGCTGACATTCTCGGACGAACGTTTG
>CAYQIR010000002.1:0-11216 GCA_964417625.1 uncultured Candidatus Saccharibacteria bacterium | reverse complement strand
TTGGGCATGACCGTAGATGCGACTTGCCCAGAATGCGGAGCGAAGACCCGCACTACCCTCGGTGTGCCCGACACGCAGACCGAGTCCGCCCCGGAGCTTTATGAGGAGGGAGGGTTTGGGTACTTGCCGCCCGAGGCGCAACAAGCGGCTGACACCATCCTCAAGAGGGTCAAGAACGATCCCGAGATTCTCGAGGCGGTCAATACCCTGTTTCGGCTCGGGTTCGCGCCGGCCATGGTGCTTGCCATTCTCAAGTTGCCGGAAGGCGCCGAGCCCCAGCCGAACTTGAAAGTGGAAACCCGGGTGGACGACCAGGGCAACATCAAGGCCGGTACCTTCAGCGAGGAAGATGCCGATGAGTTCCAAAAGATCTTTAAGATCAAACTGTAATTTTCCCCTACGGGGAATTTGCCGCCTGGCGTTACCAGGCGGCATTGTTTTTTATTTCAGGTTGAGAGAATTACCGCTTTGCTTTGTCATATCTCCCCATAAGCTCCCCTGAGGCGATAATATGCCCCGCCATGGCCTTTTCTACTTCCTTTTTGCTTGAACCCTCCGATAAGCCGAGTGTAGTATCCAAAGCATAAACTTTGAAAAAGTATCGGTGTTCCTTGTCAGGCGGACAAGGACCGGTGTATTTATTTTGCCCGCTTGAATTTACGCCTCTAACACCTTCCGGTTCTATCCCTTCCTCAATATTTTTAATCGTTGGAGAAACGTTAAAGACTATCCAATGGTCAAAAACTTCTATGCCTCTGGACTCTTTTACAAAATCCGGAATATCCGGGTCATCCATAATTAAAACCAACGACTTTGCACCTTCCGGTACACCTTCTATTTCAAGAGGCGGATTTATATTGCTTTGCCCTGAGCTAGTCAAAGGGTCCCCGTCGCAAGTATATTTGGGCGGGATAATCCCCTTGTCTTCAAAAGCTTCGCTTGTAATTTTTAATGTTTTCATACCCCTCCTACTATAGCATTTTTACCGGTTTATCATCGCAACGGCCGTACGCATTTACTCGAAATTTTTCAAACAAAAAACAGGCCGTCCTGATGATGCTTCAGGGCGGCCGTATTACGGTCCAAACTGGTTTCGGAAGTTTTCGTTCCATCTCGCGTCTGGAAACTCTTCTACCACTTCCGTGCCGACTTCCTTTAGGACGTCCACAGGGTCAGGTTTGGTGGGGCTGGCCTCAATTTGCTTTATTTTATACATAAGCCTGTTAGCCACCCACAACGCAAAACTTTCTCCAGGACTGCTCCTATTAAAAGTGACGCTCCCATTATCCGAGAGATTCATATTTGTTCCCCTGCTCAAATGCTACCACCCTTCATTGAAAATTCATACTAGGGCTGTGCATTAGATGCTCCCATTCGCATAAAGCTTCGGCGGGACAAGTGAGTGTTTACTATAGTTTTTTTCTAAAAATATTATGTTACTTGAATTAGCTTACAAGATATCAAAAACTTTTTGTTTGGAGATTCTGCCCGAGATGAGGTGCACCTGCGAAGCGGATACTTTGAAATGCTCCGCCAAAGCTTTGATGATAGCTATATTGGCTCGGCCCTGCTGAGCCGGTTCTTTGACGCTCACGACGAACCATTCTTTTTTGTCACTCCCTTCCTCTGCCCAGAGTTTGGGTGTTGGTGTCACCACTTTTGTTTCTTTGGCCCCGGGTTTGGCTTTAACAAATATTTTCATAATTAATCAAACTTTACTCATTTTTAAAAATTTGCCAATCCAAAGTATATAAAAATAATGGTCGCCCCAGAGTATAAAGGGGCGACCGGGGCTGAGGTCATTCTCGGAACTTCTCTTCGAACTCGCGTGCCCAGTCGGCTGGCTGGGGCAGTTGAGCGAGAGCGTCGCGACCGAGTTGCTTCAGCCAGGGAATGCGTTTATGCCTGTTTTTCCTAGTCGATATGTCGATGTCTCCACTGATGAGTTCCACCGTGAGGTGCAACTCTTGTTCGAGGTTTTCGTTGTCTGCATTTACGAGGCTTTCCTGATTCAGCATGTAGGAACTCCTTGTGTCTGAAATGATATTAGCATTGTCGGCCAGAAACAGAAAGGAAGCCTACATCAAAATTTGGAGCGTTTTGTAAACCAAGACAGCCGGCCAAACCAATGCTTTCAAAATGCCCACCACTCCGGCGCTAAAAGTCTCGGCATTTTGGATAAAGTAAATCGCCGCTCCCAAAAGCCCCAATCCATATATCGCCCCGCTTGATCCTTTATTACACATATTTTTTAGTTAGTTTTTTTGAATAATTTTTTGATTCCTTTAAATATAAGAAATAGTATAAATATCAATACATAAATTATGACTGCGATTATAGCAGTGCCTTTTTGGTCAGTGACAAAAACTTCATTATTAAAAGTTGATATTAATAATGTAGTCAAGAATATGTATATAATGGTGAATATTATAAATTTATTCATGTTTTTATTTTAAATTAGTTATAAATTCTTCTAAATTTTGCATAATAATTCGTATTTCTTCCTCTGTTAATTTCTTATCATTTCTTTTTATGTCACCATTTAGCTTCTGAAATTTTGAATTGAGTTTTTTAACATAGATTTTCGCTTTATCCGAAGCTTTATCTATTTTACCATCTTGTATGAATTTTATTAGACTATCTATTTTGTTTATTATATTATTTTCCTGCGATTTATTAAGATTGAAAGTCTTAACTATATATTTCATTGTTTCTAGGTATACCAACGAGTCGAACTCATTACTTGCTTGTATCTGTGTGTCTATTGAACCGTTTCCATCAATGTCGAGGTTTAGATTTGTAGATAAGTTCCCATCATCGATAGATACATAAACCAGAGTCTGTGGAATAACTGGAATATCAATAAAGCTCTTTGAATCTATTATCTGGTTGTTCTGAGTGATTTCTTGATTAAATGTAAATGTTCCAACACCTGTTCCCTCCATGTTTACTGAGTAACTGCCATTTTTTGGTAAGCCTATATATTTATCTTCTCCGATTTCCAAATAATAACTATTTGGAATTTCTTCTTTTATAAAAGTAAAAGCGTCGGTTGGGGTAATTGAACTTGGGCCGGTATATTTTCCTTGCGCATCCGTCACTCCCAAAGATACCGGCGAATGAACACTTAATTGTAAAGTCTGATTGCTCGAAATTGGTTTTTGGGTAGATATAAATTTTGGTAAAACATCTAGGTTTTCTGCAAGTATTTTAGAGAGTGTTTCTAGCAGTTGAGGCGCCTCTAAAATATTGTGGTGTTTTAGATTGGATCCTGGCGGGCTATTAAAGTCAAATAAATTAAAATAATATTTTTGTTGAGTACTGTAATAAGTACCACTTGGTAGCACTACTGTACCATCACCGTCATTGGTCATGACTAATCTCCTGTCCCATATATTTTTGGGTCCGCAAACATACAATTCATTTTCGTTTACGCACATATTCTCTTGCTTTGCCAGATAATCTACTCCTTTGATAGTTTGCTCTCCCCAACCGGCTATTTCTGTTACTTTTATGTTTGGTGGAATTTGCCAATTTGTTATAGACCCAATATTCATATTGGCTTTATTTACTAAATCAGTTTTTAAAATGCTAGGCACATTTGTCGGCTCTTCAAAAGAACTACTATTTTTAGTTGAGGTAACGAAATTCAGCATATTATCGTAGGTGTTGATATATTGAGGCAAACCATTTACAGAATAATCAAATATCTGATTGATAGAATCCTGAAATGTAATTACTGGGTCAGAGATAGTATTAAAATATGATTCTGTTGGTAACAAATTATGTGCACTTTGCATGTCATAACCAAGTTCCCTGGCCAATTCTTTATTCATTAAAATACCAATAAAAGGTGGTATTTCTTGCTGATCTCCATGCAACAATCCGGCAAGTGCCTTTGGTGTCCCAATTTGCGGAGTGGCGACCATAACAAATTGATCAATAATGTCTGTCTTACCAATATTCGCGAGTTCTTTAATCAGGGATTTACCCACAAGCCCACCGTTACTGTGGCCTACGATAGTAATTTTGCCTGTGGGTGATCTTTCTGCTAGTGCTACGGCTTCATTGATGAGTTTCTTATTTTCAAAATTATTACCAACTTTTATTATGGTATCTTCATTTACCACCTGGCCAATATCTTTTCTCCAATCGTAAGGAAATCCTTCCCATTCTTTAATTTCTCCGTTTGCAACCATAGAATCCATTTTTTCAATCAAAGATTTGTATATATTAAAACCAAAAGCTTCGTTCATGATACCTTTGGTATAGATGCCTAGAGTCACTGGGTTTCCACTAGAATCTAGCATCAGCTTTTCTACGTCAGTTTTAAGAAGACTTGTTGGTGGCCATAATTGATTTTCAAAAAGAGATTCTTGTACATACAAATCGCTTGCCATGAATCCCGGCAAGAACAAAACGTTTGAACAACAGTCCAATACCGGAGGTGCTGTCCATCCATCAGGCTTGGTAAATGGAAAATTATCATAAGATGAAGATGACCCAGATATTTTTAAACGATCATCGCAAAACCCATCACTGTTATCATCATTGCAGCCTTCGCTTGGGTTATCATATCTTTCCCAATAATTGCCTCCGATCTCGCTTCCCATATCAAATACATTGTTGCCGGACAGTATCACAAAAGGTTCTTGGCCGGCAGAGAAAAAATTATTGTTATATATCTGGCTGCCATTTGTATTATCTATCCGCACTGCGCCGTAACCATGATGGACAGTGTTTCCCTTTATTATCAAATTGTTTGAATTTTTTAGGTATAAATTTTCAAAAGATATGTTTTGAAAAATATTCCCTTCAAAAATATTTCCGTTGGATTCCGAAGCATAAACGCCGTAAGGACTGTTGGCAAATGTATTGCCCTTGAAAATGTTATTCTTGCTTCTGTAATCTAAAGTGGCGCTAAAATTATTATTTAAAAATTTATTATTCTCTATTACATTTCCTGAATAAGAAAAAATTCCTTGGCTCCACCCGGTAATCACGGCATTTTTTATAGTAGCGTTATTTCTCAAAATTATTCCTACCTCGTGCCGCGGAATGTTCGAAATTGTATGCCCATTTCCGTCAATAGTTAAGCCGTCGCTGATGTATATGGATTCTTGAGATAAATCACTAGAAAGAGTGCATGTTTTTGTTTCTGCTGTCCAAACACCGATTAAGATGCAATCACCGCCAGTTGGAGTATCGCTGACATACATCGTTCCAGCAGCATAAGCAAAACTTGGCAGAAGGAGGAAGAAAAAAGATATAAAAATAAACTTCTTCACATTATTGTAATATCACACAATCAATTACTTTTCAAACCCAGATTCTTTAGACCATATGGCAAATATAGACATAGGAAGCAGGCGGTCTGTCCCGACGCTACGGTCGGGATGAAAATTGTGTTGAGGGATGGCGAGTTCGCCGGATTCAATCGTGCCAACGAGACCGCGGGTCATATCGGAGAGCAGGTTGGCTACAGAGAGCGAAGAGAGCTCGGTGGAATACATATTGAAGATGACGAAGAGCGGCTGGTCGCTCAGAAGTTCCCGGCAAGTTTGTAAAAGCTCGGGCAACTTCTCCTCCACCTTCCATACCTCCCCTTTTGGCCCTTTGCCGTAGCTTGGCGGGTCCATAATGATGGCGTCATATTTTTTTCCTTGTTTTGCCTCCTTTTTTATAAATTTTAAAACATCTTCTACAATCCAGCGGATTGGCGCGTTTTGGAGTTCGGAAAGTTTTTGATTTTCCCTTGCCCATTCAATCGATTGTTTGGAAGCGTCCACGTGGGTAACCTTTGAACCTGCCTGTGCCGCAACTAACGTTGCTATTCCTGTGTATCCGAATAGGTTCAAAATTTTCAATTTAGAATTTTCAATTTTCAATAAATTTTCATTTATAAATTTCCATTGCGGAAATTGTTCCGGGAAAATACCAATATGTTTGGAAGTATTTTTATATTTTATTTTAGCCTTGATGCCTCCTATTCCAATGTCAATGACTGTTTCCAATCCATCTTTTTGTTTTTCCCTAGCTACTAGATACTGACTACTGTCTACTGTATTTTTCCACCAGGCGCGCGGTTCGGCTCTCACTATCCTTGTGCCGCCGATTTCTTCCAATTTTTGTTTATTCCCGCAAACCAAAAGTTTGTACCCCGCCATCTCCCCTGCCCATACTTTGATATTTCGTTCCTTATTTACCTTTATGTATTTGAATAGTATCAAAAATAACTCCTTTTTGCTATTATACCTTTCGTACGAATTAGATAATAGATAATGCACACGAAGCGATTTTGTGGAGTTTCGGAGATAAAGAATAATACATCGTTAATCCGTCCTGTTCCCTTTCGACTAAGTCGACAGTATACAAAATAGAAAAATGTTTGGAGGTGGATCTAAATGATAATTTTATTTCTCTGGCCATATTACCCATAGAAATTCTTTTTCTTTTTTTTAAAATTTTCAACATCAAAAGTCGGCGTTTGTTCGCTAGAGCTTTCAATATTTTTTCCAATTCCTCTTCATCCATATTCTTATTATACCATTCGTACGAATAAAACAATACTAAGAAATGGTGGAAAAGAAAATCCCGCCGGCTGTCTTTAGGACAGCGGGCGGGATGAGGCATTCACGAAATCTTGATTTCTTGGTCGTCCGCGAGAGTGCGGAAAGTCGGAGAGATTTCATAAAGCTCCTCAAAAGAATCAGCAATGGCTTCGACTTGGCTGTCGCCATTGTTCACAGATTCGGAAGATTTCAGTACTACAAACTTGGTGCAGAGATGGCGCACGGTGCTGAGCCGATGAGCCACAATCAGGGCGCTGGTATCCTCGGTCAGGATTTTGCCGAGGCCGTATTGTACTCTCTTTTCCGTGGTGGAATCAAGGTGTGAGGTGGCTTCGTCAATCACCATAAACCAAGGCTTACCAATAACTGCTGCCCCGATCATCAGACGCTGGGCCTGCCCTCCGGAGAGTTTGAGCCCGTGCTTCCCGACTTTAGTGTCAAGGCCGTTGTTCAACCTTTTGCCGAAGTCGATTTCAAGCGTCCGCATCAGTGCCCAGAGAGCTTCGTCGCTCATCGATTCGCGTTCCTCGCGGGTCAAGCGATAAGTGAGATTTTCCCGGAGCGTTCCGTCGAACACTTCGGGATGTTGAGGGATGTAGCCTACGTGCCGGCGCCACGAATCCACGGAGATTTTCCGGAGGTCGGTTGCGCCGACCGAGATTGTCCCGACTGTCGGATCCATAAACCGCAGAAGTAAGCGCATGACAGTGGTTTTGCCGGCGCCGGTTGCACCCAAGAGAGCGACCTTTTCGCCTGCCTCTATTGAAAAATTGATTTTCCGCAGAGTATGCGTCTGGTCCTCTTCAAACTCGGTCGCTACCGGCTCGCTCTTCTGTTCCTCGTCATCATCGATGACCTCGGAAGTTGAGTAAGCGTGAGAAACTGCCTGGAACACTATTGGCACAGCTTTGGAGCTGACCGCCACACAATCGGCCGCATCTTTGATATCTGCCTCTATTGAAAGAGACTCAATCATAGACATTACCGAAGGCAGGTTCCAGTTGATTTGGTGTTCGATATGTCCCAATTGCCAGATGTTTTCGCTCACCCGGCTGGCCCAGGAGTAAAGAGGATAAAGCATGCCAATCTGCCAATATCCTTGCCAAACCCAATAGGCGCCGTAAGCGACGACCCCGACAAGCAGGGTGATATTGGCGAGGCTTCGCCAAGTGCACTGCTCAATAAACCAAAACCAGAAACCCCTATCCTTCACGATTTCCCGATCAAACCATTCGGTCATTTCCTCCACTTCCCTCTCTCCTTGCGAAGAGATCTGGACTCGGATGGCTTTTTCCAACCGTTCAATCCGGCGCCGGTTCAGTTTGCGCATGCTTTTGTCTATCGGCATGCAGGTGCGCATTACGTGGAAATTCAAGTAAACCGAATATCCGACGTACACCAACACCGCAACCAACATCAAAAGTCCGGCGCTCAGGCTAAGGAACAGCAGCAAAATGAGAGAAATGGAAAGCTGGATGACAACAGCCAGACCCTCAAAAAAGATCAGCCCCTGCAGAGCCAAAAGATTCCATCTGCCCTTGTCTATAGTGCTGACGGAAAGGGCGCTCTCTTGGATGATTTGTCCCGGAGATTTGCTGAGGAATAGCTCGGTAAGCCTCTTGTCGAGATTTCGCCAGTGCTCGCCCAAGATAAATTCCCGGGACTTCGCCATTTGGCGCTCGGCCAGTTTTTGAATGAGCAAACAGGTTGCCATAGCCGCAATCCCAAACACGACGGTCTGGAGATTGTGGCCGAACAAACCGTTGAACACTTTGCCGATAGCCCAGGGCCCCAAGAGCATGAAGGTGATGGCTACTAAATACGACACCACCATTTTGCGAAGGCACTTCCGGCTTGCGACCGAGATGATCTCTCGGTTAATCCATGTCAGCACCAATCTGGTTTGCGAAAGGTTTTTGATGTAATCGCGAACCGTCCGCACTTCCTTTCTTTTCATCTAGTTGACCTCCTAAAAATCAAAGAACCAAAGAACTACTTAAAACGCCGCTTGCGCGGCGTTTTAAGTTTTCAAATTTTGTTAGAGTTTAAATACTTAAAACACGGCGCGAGTCTCTTGGTACAAGAGAATTGAATGTGATATCGGCAGCACGAAGCACGCTATTGCAGGCATAGCCGCCGTCCCATCTATTCATTTTTTCGCTCATGTTTTTCATGATGTTTTTATCATACACTAATCCAAAAATAAGTCAAGAAAACAGCAATTTCATTATACCTTTCGTACGAATAAGATAATAAATCCAAGAATGGGAAAATTACAAAAATAAGCGGACGAGGCGGAGGTCTTCGTAAGAATATGCTGGGTTGAGGAGTTCTTTGACGGGAGCCAGCTTGTAAAAGCCGCCTTCGCTTATGCCGACTTTTCGGAAAGCGCCGTAAATTTCTTTAAATTTATTTTTGGTGATGCCACCCTGCAAGTTTCGAATGTTATAATGCGGGTCTTCCTGCCTGATTTCTTCGATATGGTCTAGGATAGTGCCGGGCTTCAATCCCCTCTTTTTGGCAATATCTTTGATTGTCAGCCCTTCGTCGAGCATCATCTTGGTTTCGGCCACGGTGTCCAACTTTTTAGCTTTCTTTTTTTCACCTTTAATTTTAGTAGCAAAGTCGGTGTGCATTTTTGAAAGTTTGTCCGGGCCCATGGTTTTGATATGAAAAGAATTGGTTTTGGAGAGATCTCGGAATTTTTTGTCCAGCTCCAAAACTTCCTCGTTTACCTGCAGAGCGATATCGTTGAATCCCTTGAGGAAAAGTCCGGCAAGCGAACGGACTCGCGAAAGGGCGACATAGCCCATCCCCCTCTCAAATGAATCAGCTAAATCCACTTCGGCTTCATCAAGCGACATCCCTTGGCTTTTATGCACGGTGATGGCCCAAGCCAGGCGCAGTGGGTACTGGCTGATTTCAGCCCGGCTTTTGCCCTCTTCTTCAACCCGCCATACTTCCCTCTCTACACTAATATTGCGGCCGGAGAGAGTCTGCACCTCTATTTCTTCAAATCCGCATTTGGTCACGATACCTAATGTGCCGTTCACATAACCCTCTTCAAAATTGTTTTTGACGAACATAACTTTGGCGCCGACCTTCAAGCGCAGAGTTTCCGGCGCCAGACAGCTTTTTTTTAAAGCCTCTACTATATTATGCCGTCCTCTCTCTTGCATATAGTATTCAAAAATTTTACCGGGAAGCTTGCCTAGCTCGGCGTCATTTTCGGCGTTTACATCTTTATTGTGCGAATAGAGCTTGGTCGGCCTTGGCGCGCCGGAGCCTTTAGCGGAGGCGGCGAGCTGAGTGCCAAATCTGGAATTTAAAATATCAAACGTGTCTTTGGAGACTTTATTGTCCCTTATATCATTCAACACTTTCAAATATTCCAAATCACTCTGGCGGTGCTGCTCGGAGAGGTAACAAACTTTGAGATTCATATTTTTCCAGGCCTCGGAATGATAGGCGAAGAAAACTTCCGGGTCGGAGGCGCGACGGACTGGTGGGAGTTGGAAAAAGTCGCCACAAAAAACCACTTGCATTCCGCCAAATGGTTCGTTGGAATTTTTTATTTCTCTCACTACCCTGTCAATCAGGTCCAAGCGGTAATGATGAAGCATTGAAATTTCGTCCAAGATAAGAACCGGAGCTTTTTTAATCTTGCTTTTGATGTGGTTTTTCTCGGCAATCTCCTGGACTTCGCTTTTGCTCAAACTATCTTTGATGCCAATGCCGCTCCAGGAGTGTATGGTCACGCCGCCCATATGAGTGGCGGCGATGCCGGTTGAAGCGGTGATGCCAATCGGTGCATTCAGGCCTTGGAGATATTTTATATATTCGCGCAAGACAAAAGTTTTGCCGCTGCCGGCGGCGCCGGTGAGGAAAACATTACGCCCGGTCTTTAAAATATCTAAGGCTTCTTTCTGGGTCATATGCCTATTGTATATCGTTCGGCCGGCTTTGTTAACGGTGGCCAAAAGCGTCGTCTTCGGCGTCGGAGAGAGCGTCGGCTTTAGTTTTGTGTACCCTGCCATCAATGTGATTAGCCGGAGAGTAGATTGTATAGATTTTTAATTCGGTATTGCCTGTATTAATGATGTTGTGTTCGGTACCGGCAGGCACGATAAAAGCGCCGCCTTCTTTGATATTTTTTTCATCGCCTCCAATGATCATTTTTCCCTCCCCTTTTTCAATCCGAAAAAATTGGTCCACATGAGGATGGGTTTCAAGCCCAATTTCCTCGCCCGGTTTAAGGGACATCAAAACCAACTGGCAATGATCCCCGGTAAAAATTACTTTTCGGAAATACCAATTATTCAGAGTTTCCTCTTCTATATTGCCAAAATAGTATTGCATATTTGTTTTTAGTTAAGCTTGATAATTTTACGCATACGCTCTAGGCAATTCTATAATGAAGGCGCTTCCTTTACCTACTCCTTCCGACTCTACCCGGATATCGCCGCGATGCGCCTCAACCATTTTTTTGGCGATATAAAGCCCGAGTCCTGTACCAACCACATTGGTTTTGTTGGCTTCTTTGGCGCGTGAGAATTTGGTGAACAGCTTCCCGATTTCTTGCGGGTCTATGCCGACGCCGGTGTCTTCAATCCTCACACTCACCTTATCCTTCTCAATTTTTAC
>CAYQIR010000001.1:44714-46293 GCA_964417625.1 uncultured Candidatus Saccharibacteria bacterium | reverse complement strand
GTGTCAAGCGCACTGCCAAGTACAGTCCTTTGGGACCCTGGAATTTCAAGGACTGTCCTTAGCAGTGCCACCTGCAAATCAGACGAAATAACAAAAAAAGTTTCCGGTTTGAAGGCTCTGATTTCTCTTTCTTTTTCCATTAAAATTCTCAAAGCGGGCGACTGCACTCGGCCAGCCGAAAGGCCGTAGCGCACCTTTTTCCAAATCAAACCCGACAAATCATAGCCCACCAGCCGATCCAAAACCCTTCTGGCCTCCTGGGCTTTGCGTAAGTTTTGGTCGATTTGGCGCGGGTGTTGCAAGGCTTCTTCAATCGCTTCCTTGGTGATTTCATGGTAAGTGACTCTTTTAATTTTCGAATTTCGGTTTTCCAATTTCGAATTTCCAGAATCATCCTCAATGATTCTGGCGAGATGCCAGGCGATAGCTTCACCTTCGCGGTCGGGGTCGGTCGCGAGCAGTACTTCATTCGCTTTTTTGGCGAGCTGTTTTATTTCGGCCACTACTTTTTCTTTGCCTTTGGAAATTTCATAATGGGGGATAAAACCGCCTTCAATATCAATGGCTTTTTTGTTTGATTTTGGCAAATCGCGGATGTGGCCGACACTCGCTACCACTTTGTAATCCGAGCCGACATACTTACCAATAGTCTTGGCTTTTGCCGGACTTTCAACTATTAAAAGCTTCATATGGATACAGAATAAGTTATAAAAACAAAAAAAGCAAAATAACTCAGAAGAATGAAAAAGGAAAAGGTCCAAACATACGCAGTGATATGTTTGGACCCGTGGCTAGACCCAGCAGAAACAATGATGGGAAAACCTTCAAGCGGAGGCTGCGAGGAAAGTTCAACCGTTTCTATTTAAAACATCTCATATCAAAAAATTCTTGTCAACCAGATTTTTATCGGGAAAGTCTTATTTCACCGAGGGTTTCTTTAATCAGGCCTTTGAGTTCTAGTAGAGAAAGGAGAGTTTGGGTTTCGGCGATTTGCATTTGATGTTCCGAGCCAGCCCGACGCAAAATCTCGTCCCGCTCCAAGGGTTCTATCAAAAGTTTTATGATGAGCATTTCCTTTTCCGAGCAATCAAAATATTTTCTCTCATCATCTTTTTCGCTACCGCCACTCTCGTTCTCTAGATGTAATGCTTCCAAAATGTCACCACTATCTCGGATCGGGGTTGCTCCCAATCTGATTAACATGTGCGGCCCTTGGCTTGTCGTGTTGAAAATACTTCCGGGCAGCGCCAACACATCTCTGTTGTACTCAATCGCAAGTCTCGCAGTAATCAAAGTACCTGATTTTTTCTCCGCCTCTATTATCAAAGTGGCATGACTCATGCCAGCCATGATGCGGTTGCGCTGAGGGAAGCTCCAATAGGTCGCTTTGAACTCCGGCTCAAATTCGTTCATGAGCATCCCGCCGCTATCTACGATTTCTTGCGCCAGCCGAGTATGAGATTGGGGATGCAAAACCTCAGGCAAGAGTCCCGAACCGGGAACGGAAATAGTCGGCAAGTTATTTTTCATTGCTGCTTTATGAGCGATTGAATCGATGCCAAAAGCCAGTCCGGAAACT
>CAYQIR010000001.1:38848-44689 GCA_964417625.1 uncultured Candidatus Saccharibacteria bacterium | reverse complement strand
GCAACCCTTCAATGAAAGTTTCCACTGCTTCTTTGCCATAAGTCGTATTTTTGCGGGCGCCAACGACACACAACAGCTTTCTTGACCAATCGGCGATACGTCCTGCATAAAAAAGCTTTTCCGGCAGCTGATTTATTTCCTCCAAGAGCGGCGGCCAATCTTTGCGGGCGAGTTTTTGGATTTTATACGCCATTTCCATTTATTGTAGCATTTGATATTATAAAAGTATGTTGGATATCAAATTTATCCGGGAAAACGCGGCATTAGTGCAAGAGGGCGCCAAAAAGAAGCGAATAGATTTTGATGTTTCAAAACTTATAGAAGTTGATGACAGACGCAAGTCCATAAGCCAAAAACTGGAAGAAAAAAGAGCTAGGCAAAATAAAGTCAGTGAAGAAGTAGCTAAAGCTGGCCCGGAAGAAAAAGCCAATTTGATAAAGGAAATGCAGCCTCTCAAAGAAGAGATGCAGAAGCTTGAGGAGGAGTTGAAAGAGGTGATGATCGAATGGCAGAAGCTCATGGTGGCGGTGCCCAACATTCCAGACATGTCGGTGCCAGAAGGAGATGATGATAGCGCCAACGTGGAAGTAAAAAAATGGGGGGAAATTCCAAAATTTGATTTTACTCCAAAAGCTCATATTGAATTGATGCTCTCTCTCGACATGGTTGATTTTGACAGGGGTGCCAAAGTTGGCGGATTTCGAGGCTATTTCCTCAAAAACGATGCCGTGCTTTTACAGATGGCCCTTTGGGATTTCACGAGAGATTTCTTTGTTAAGAAAGGCGGTTTTACTCCAATGATGGTGCCCTCACTTTTGAAGCGGGAAATATTTTTGGGTACCGGCTATATTCCCCAAGGTGAAGAAGATTTGTATAAAACCCAAGATAACGACTATCTCTCAGGTACTGCCGAAGTGGCGACGATGGGCTACTTTATGGATGAAGTGCTGAACAAAAAAGATTTGCCCATGAAGATGCTTTCCTTTTCGCCGTGTTTTCGCCGGGAAGCCGGCAGTCACGGCAAAGACACCAAAGGTCTCATCCGGGTGCATGAATTTTATAAATTCGAACAGGTAGTACTATGTGAAGCTTCACATGAGCAGTCGGTCAATCACCACGAGGAAATCCAAAAAAATACCGAAGAACTGATGCAAGCACTCGGCTTGCCTTATCGTGTGGTGGCCAATTGCGGTGGCGATTTGGGACTCGGCCAAGTCAAAAAATACGACATTGAGGTTTGGGTGCCGTCCGAAAACACTTATCGCGAGACCGGTTCGGCCTCTTACTTCCACGATTTCCAGACCAGAAGACTAAACATCAGATATAAAGATGACGATGGTAAGATGAAATTTGCCCACTCTCTCAACAACACTGCTCTTTCCGGGCGACCGCTTATAGCTATCATAGAAAATTATCAGCAGGCCGACGGGTCAATAATCATACCGGAAGTTTTGAGGCCTTATATGGGCGGGAGGGAGAAAATTTCTAAATAACCCCTCCAACCTCCCCTTACATTAAGGGGAGGCGAGGCAAGAGCAATGAATAAAATTTATAATCGATTCATTAAATTAGATAACCCCCTCTTAAGATAAGAGGTTGAGGATGCGAAAGCTTGGAGCATTCTCAAGGGGGATTATATATGTATAAGAGTAAATACAAAAAGGCGTCTGCTCGGATTGCCAGGCGAAGCAAAATAAAAACCTATTTTAATATCTTTGTGCGCATTGCTGTGCCAGTTGGTATTTTGCTGATTCTCATTTTTATCGCTAGGGCCGATTTTCTGCAAGTCCAAAATTTTGAAGTGCTAGGGGCAGAAACGGTAAATCAGGAGCAAGTCAATCAAGTGGCGTCAAGTTTTATTGCGGGCCAGAGATTTTTGGTCATCCCAAAATCCAATATACTATTTTTAGACGAGGATAAACTGGCTAGTACACTACTTTCTGATTTTACGAGGTTTGAAAAAGTGGATATCGATAAAAAATTTTTGAGCAAGCGAGTGGAATTGAAAATAACCGAAAGGCAACCAGAGTTTTTATGGTGTTCCGGCGATAATACTTGTTTTCTGATGAGTAGCGACGGACTGGTGTTTGATTCGGTTGGGCAATCTTTAGAGAAACGGGAAAAAATTATCTTCCAAGGAGTTTTGGAAGGCAACCCGGTTCTCCAAAACTTTGCTACAGCCGAGAGGATGCAGAATTACGCCAAACTGATTGAAGTTTTCAAAAACAATAAAATATCAATAAGCGCTATCAATATAGAATCGGAAGATAAAGCGACAGCAGATACCAACATTGGCAGCATTATATTCAGTCCCGGGGAAGCCGACCTCTCGACTACCGCTCAAAATGCCGTGCTCTTGATAAATGAAGTCAGAACTAAAAATCCATCCGCCCGCTTCCAATACATCGATGCTCGCTTCGGCAACAAAATGTTTTATAAATTGATATAATAAGTGCATGTCGGAAGTTTACGAAAAGGATTCTACTTTTTGGGCGTATGTGAAATGGCATTACAGCCAAGGGCTGCGAGAGCTTTTTAGCGTCGCTCATAATTTTTTGTGGTTTATTACGCACTTTTTTTCTTTCAAATTATTGCTTCGGACTTTATTTGCCCCTTGGAAGAGGATGGGCGAGACTTATGCCGGCGGTTTTAAATTGGAGGAGTGGGCTTCCACTCTTGTTGTAAACAGTTTGATGAGGCTGGTCGGTTTTTGTACCAAAGCACTGATTTTGATTGTCGGCCTGGCCTCTTACATATTCGTGCTAGCTGTTTCTTTTTTGGTTATCCTGATTTGGCTTTTGGCGCCGGCGGTGCTTATCGGCAGCACCATCCTGTCAGTAACATTTTTTGTAATTTGATTATGACTTTCAAAAAACTTCAAGAAATATCCTTCCCGCACTACTACAGTCTCAGCATAGACCGCTTTTTACCAAAAACTCTGCGTGATGCTTTGCGATACGGTTCGGTAATCGTAGCTATTGTCGCTTTTGTTTTGTCGTTTGATGCTTTGCCGCTTTATTTTGGCAGCGCGGACGGAGTATTTTTCCTTTTCGTTTTCATTTATCTGCTACTCTTCTTTACCGAAGTTTTTTATCGGAGCATGATGGATGAAGGGGTACAGACGAGGATTCCGGATAGACTAGCGGACAACCATAAAAATCTGGACTACGCCCTTTCCAGCCTAATATTTTTTACCGATGAGATCGACGCCACCCGGGCTCTTTTTGAGACAAAGATCGGCATGGAAATCTTAGGGAGGTCAGGTATTGCATCCGAGATCTGCCATAATTTCGTTACCGAGCATCGCACGTCGGTGATGGCCTCGTCTCTCAACTTTCCTGGCGAATCGGTCAATCTGGCTCAATATATCGAAACGCTTTACGATACCGACAAGACTTTGGCCAGTTTCTTATCAACCAACTCGGTGAACAAAGCGGAATTTCTGGGCGCTGCCGGCTGGGTCATGAATACATATGCAGAAAAAAGGCGTGCGGAAAGATTTTGGAGCAAAGAAAATTTAGGCTCGATTCCTTCGGTTGGAACCAGCTGGTCTTACGGGGTGGCGATTGATTTGGGTAAGTTTGGTGTGAATTTTGAAAACTCGACGCTTGTGTCGGCACTGGATATTGAAAACGGTTATCGCGACCGGGAAGTTTTGGCACTTGAAGGAATATTGGAAAGGCGTCAGGAAGCCAATGCGGTCATTATCGATGACGACGAAGGGGTGGCTCGCGATATCGTCGCGCGCCTGGTCAAGCGAATGAAGCTCGGAGTCTCGCTGCCGTCTATTGAACACAAAAATATAATCGAGTTGGATTGGAACGCTTTAATTTCTTCCTATAAAACCAAAAGCGAACTGGAATCGGAACTGCTCCGTATTCTCAATCAGTCAATTTCGGCCGGCAACATTATTCTTTACATCAGAGACTTATCCGGATTTGTCTCGAGCGTAAAAGTGGTGGGGATAAACTTAGGCTCGCTCCTCTCGCCGTATTTGGATTCTCCGGCAATGCAAATCATTGCTTCCGCTACCAATACCGATTTCCATTTTTTTATCGAGACTTCACCTACACTGCTCGAAAGATTTGAACGTATCATTCCTGACAAAGAAGGCCCGGTAGCTTCCGTTCCGGTCATTTTGGAGCAGGTGGCCAGGACCGAAAAAGAATATGGATTTGTGTTTTCTTATCCGGCCGTTTTGGCTTTGGTCAACAGTGCCGACCGGTTTATCACTTATGGAGAGATGCCCGGCAAGGCAATAGACATGCTCATAGAAATAGCGCCCTGGGCTGCGGAACGCGGGATTAAAATTCTCAAAGAAAATGACGTGTCCTTATTCGTATCCGAAAAGACTGGTATTACTACCGGAGTAGTCAAAGCTGCCGAAGCTGAAAAAATAGAACACCTGGAAGAGTTGATTCATAAGAGGGTTGTGGGTCAGGACGAAGCGGTGCAAGGGATCGTTGGCGCTATCAAACGGGCTCGTTCTGGAATAGGGAATCCAAAAAAGCCGCTCTCCTCCTTCCTTTTCCTGGGTTCAACCGGCGTTGGCAAGACCGAAGTTTCCAAAGCGCTGGCCGAAAGTTTCTTTGGCGACGAAAACAAAATGGTCCGATTTGATATGTCCGAATACAATGGGCCGGATGCGCTCTCGCGGCTCATCGGAGATTATGTAGCCAACAAAACCGGAGTACTCGCAAGCAAAATCAGGGACAATCCTTACAGTGTTTTGCTATTGGATGAGTTTGAAAAAGCGGCGCCCGATGTTTTGGACCTGTTCCTGCAGATTTTGGATGAAGGCATCTTTACCGACGCTTTGAGCCGGCCAGTCGGTTGTCGCAACCTCATCATCATTGCCACCTCAAACGCAGGCAGTGATTTGATTTGGGATACCATACGCCTGAAAAAAGATTTGAATAAAGAAAAAGACAATGTCATAAACCGAATTATCCAGGAAAAAGTTTTCCGCCCCGAACTCCTGAATCGTTTTGATGGAGTGGTGCTCTTTCATCCACTACAAAGTGAAGAACTCCGCAGTATTGCGATTCTTGGGCTCAAAAAATTGGCTACTAGATTGAAAGAGCAAGATATAGATTTGGTTATAAACGACGATATCATAAATTTCCTAGTAGAAAAGGGGAGCGACCCGCAATTTGGCGGCCGTTCTATAAACCGCGCTATTCAAAATGAAATTGAAGATTTGGTGGCAAATAAAATCGTGAGTGGGGAAGCCAAACCCGGGTCAAAAATAGTCATTAAAAAAGAAGAGCTGAAATAACATTGTTTTAGGCCACTATTTAGAAACAGGCCGGACAAAATTGTATTTTCGTGTCAAAATGCTTGACAGATTTTGTGGGTATGCTATACTTGTACCAGTAGTAAGTAGTACAAAAAACAATTTTTTCAACGCGATTAGTGTAGTGAGCGTTGGGACTAGAGCCCGACCTCACACGAAGGAGCATACCATGCGCAACAGCCGCGGGCGCCCGAGCGTCCAAAACCAGGCAGAGCATAACTTGTGATCCAGTCGCCGGCGGGCGGCGCGGCCAGCAAGCTCCGCAACGAGCAAGCAGGCCGCGCGCCGACAAGCCCCATCATCTCTTCGGAGGTGGTGGGGCTCAGTTTTTTATATCAAAAAATAACCCACCCAACCCTCCCTTACTTTAAGGGAGGGAAAACGCGCGTTACTTCCTCCTTAAAGTGGTTATGATAGTATGGGAATATGCATTTTTGGCAGAAATTAAAAAATGAAAAAGGTGATGAACCCATACTTTGTCTAGCGCCGATGGCTGATGTGACCGACCGGGCTTTTCGTCGCATTATCGCCACATATTCGAAAAA
>CAYQIR010000001.1:38233-38838 GCA_964417625.1 uncultured Candidatus Saccharibacteria bacterium | reverse complement strand
ACCGGGGCAATTTGAAGGTGCCCTTTGACACTTTTGTCACTTATACAGAATTTGTTTCGGCCGATGGTTTATTTTTGGGAGGCCGGAATGCTTTAATAAATGATTTATCTTTCAGTGAAGAAGAGAGGCCGATTGTGGCCCAATTTTTTACCGGCAAACCGGAAATGATGGAAAAGGCCGCGCGACTTGCGGCAGAGCTTGGCTTTGACGGAATAGATATCAATATGGGTTGCCCGGATAAAAAAGTTGAGAAACAAGGTGCCGGAGCGATGCTAATTAAAAATCCAAAACTTGCTCAAGAAATTATTTTAGCCGCCAAGCGCGGAGCACAAAGGTCTGACCTTGAAAAATGCTCCAAAGGTCAGACCTTGGGAATTCCGGTTTCGGTCAAAACTCGCATCGGCTGGAATAAAAATGAAATAGAAACCTGGTTGCCGGCTTTGCTTGAGACCGGCTTGTCAGCGATAACTATTCATGCCCGTACTCGCAAAGAAATGTCTAAAGTGCCGGCACAATGGGAGGTAATTAAGAGAGCGGTGGAAATTAGGAATGAGTTACAGACCTCACCCCTCACACCTCTCCTAGAATTAGGAGAGGGGAAACAT
>CAYQIR010000001.1:24352-38223 GCA_964417625.1 uncultured Candidatus Saccharibacteria bacterium | reverse complement strand
AAAGGGCGTCTTCAAAATGCCCCAGTCCCAGAAGACGCCCTTTGACATTTCAAAAACCCTTATCATCGGAAACGGAGATGTGAATTCCATTGAAGAGGCGAAACAAAAAGCGCAAGAAACCGAGTGCGATGGGGTGATGTTGGGGCGAGCGATTTTTGGCAACCCGTGGCTGTTTGCTGGCAAAATACCGACAATCCAAGAAAAATTGCAAGTATTGATAGAACACTCTTATTTATTTGAGAAGTTGGTACAACCTAAAGCTCCTGCTGGCCAGGGTAAAAGTTTTGCTGTTATGAAAAAGCACTTCAAAGCGTACTTGTCCGGCAAAGCTTTAGCGACGTCGGATGTCAACGGCTGGGAGGGTGCTCGAGAGCTCAGAGTCAAACTAATGGAGGCGGAAAATGCTACAGAAGTGGAGCAAATAATTTCCTCAGCTGGTTTTTCAGTTTGACGCTTGCGATAATCCAGATTAGACCTATCGCGAATCCTCCCAATACGTCGGAAAAATAATGGACTCCTAGATAAAGCCGGCTTGCTCCGACCAAAACGATTAGAATTCCCAAAAATATGGTTAGGAATTTATGCAAAGAGCGGTTTTTATCCCGCGAAGCTTCTGCGGAGTGGGACCAAATGGCATAAATCAAAAACCCGTAGAGGGCCATTGCCATGGTCGCATGTCCGCTCGGAAAGCTTGAGCCGGATTCCAAATAAACCGCTTCCAACGGTCTGGCCAGATAAAAAATATTTTTGAGCACAAAAACAGTCAAGGCGCTGCCGCCTACCGATACGAATAATGGCAAAATTTTATCGGTGTGCTTATGAATATAAAACGAAATGGCGGAAAACAAAGCCAATCCTCCAACCAACATATAACCCCCGGAGTAGGTGATAACGAGCATCAGGAAAGATAGCCATTCAAACCTGTTGGCTACAAAAAAAGCCAAAACGCTCTGGTCTATAAAATTCATACAAACATTATAACTCCTAACCCTATTTTGTGGTATCATTTGAAATATGAGAATGGACAAAACTAATACGGCGACAATTTTGGCTCTTTCCACGATGATTATTTCCGGTGTATCTGTTTTTGTAAATAAATTTGCCGTTACTGCTATGAAAGACCCGATGCTTTTTGCCACGCTCAAAAATGGTCTGGTGGCAGCGGGTTTGATGGGCGTAGTGATTTTGCTTGGCAAGCTTCAGGAAATACGCTCCCTATCGCGCCAACAGTGGCTGCGTCTTTTGGCAATAGGGGTAATTGGCGGGGCGCTGCCGTTCGCTCTGTTCTTTATCGGTTTGGCGCAGACGGCTGCGGTCAATGGAGCATTCATACACAAGACACTTTTCTTATGGGTGGCGCTCATGGCTGTTCCTTTACTTAAAGAGCGGATGGTTTGGCAGCAGTGGGTCGGCGTAGCCATCGTGTTTATCGGCAATATTTTTATCGGCGGTTTTATCGGCTTCAAATTTAACTTGGGAGAGCTGATGATTTTGAGCGCAACAATCTTATGGGCGGTAGAAAATATAATCGCCAAGAAAACTCTCACTGATATATCCAGCACTACGGTAGCCGCTGCCCGGATGGTCATCGGTTCGGTGTTGCTCATTGGCTACATTGCCTTATCCAGCAGTTTCGCTCCGCTTTTTACGATGTCTGCCTCACAGTGGGGATGGACAGTTTTGACTGCTTTCTTTTTATCCAGTTACGTGCTCACTTGGTATGCGGCTCTCTCCCGGGCGCCGGCTACTTTCGTGGCAACCTTGTTAGTGCCGGCTACTGTTATTACGAATATTCTTTCGGCTATTTTCATTACTCACACTCTGAAGAGTCAGGATTTAATCAGTGCTTGTATTTATGTGGCAGGCGTTCTTGTTATTATTTTCTTCGCCAATAAAACCGCCAAAAATATACAAGTATCCAACAACAAAACCTTTTCTGCCAGTAACTAACCTCACATCATGGAAGGCATTATGCGCTGTAGCCGATATTCTTTTGGGCCGAACAGGCTGCATTATTGCGGGCCGGATGCCAACAGGGAGCTGCAGGGTTTGATTGAAAGCGGGGAGAGCAATTTGGGTTTGTCAGTTTTGCTCAAACAATTCAAAACTCTTTTCCCTTATCTTCGTTATATCGCCGATACCAATAGAATCAAAGACCCTTTTGATGCGAGAGTGGTCGAAGCTTACTGGCTTGGCAATGAACTCCTGGAGCGGGCGGTCAAAAGGCCTTTATATAATTTTTTAATCGATGGCCTAAAAGTGAAAGATAAGGTAAGCCGCAAAGAATTCCACTGGCTTGAAGAAAAGATAAGCCGAGGAGCGGTGCCCCATCATTCTTTTCATGTACTCAATATCTGGAGCCAAGAAGGGCATACCGATGGTTTGGAAAATCTGCACCGAATGAATGAATGCCGGGTTTCTTCGGGGGTAGTGACTGCTGTAAACGGGCATCAAATCACCGTCTCAACCGAACCACTTATGTACAAGCAAGGCAAGTTTTCTTTGGGTGAAGCAGTTTCAAAAATTATCACCAGGCGATTGGAGGCGGAATACGATATCGAGCAAATCAAACCGGGGCAAATCGTCTCTATCCACTGGAGTCAGCCCTGTGAAGTTATAACCAAAAAACAAGCTGACACTCTCCGCCGCTACACCCTCCAAAACATCGCTTTCGCTAATTTGAATATATAAAAATAGTAGTAAGTAGCTAGCATTTAGCATCAAGGAAAAAATGAAAAGAATATTTATTTTTGGAAATCCTGATTTAGAGATAGACTCGCTTCCACTCAAAATTTTGCCGATACTCAAAGAGAAATTTAAGGACGTTGAATTTGAAGTTAAAGATGCTAATGAAGAATGGGCTATACCATCTTTTGAAAAAGATGATCGCCCGAACCAAGCAGGGCTTGGTTTTAGGGAGGAACTCATGGTGATAGATACAGCGGTGGGAATAAAAGAAGTAACGGTTTTTGAGGATTTGGAAAAGTTTGCCAAAGTGCCCCGCCTTTCAATGCATGATTTTGACGCTCTCACCAATCTCCGTTTTCTTTGGAAACTCGGCAAAATTAAAAAAATAAAAATAATCGCTTTGCCGCCGGATATTTCGGAGGTAGAAGCGATCGCAGAAATTAGTAAAATAATAACCCCGTAGTAGATTTTGGCATTGCACGAAGTGCATGAGCAAAGCCTAATGCCAAAATTCACTACTGGGTAAAAAAACGGAGCGCTACCGCAAGGTAGCGCTCTTGATCTGGGCCACGATGACTCGGCGATGGACGAGTACAGGTAAGAACGGGTCAAGTTCTATGGAGAAAATATTGCCGACTCCGTTCAGTAGGGTATTTCCGCAAAGCACATCAAAATGACCGTTCCAATCGTCGCATACAATGCTGCCTACTTTGGCAGCACAGTCTCCGCCGGAGCCGAGATGCTGTTTCAAAAACTCCAAAACAACATTGTAATCCAGCATGTCGCGTGTGCCGGCGTAGCCACGCAGGCCTGTGATGAGCCTCGGCAGGCACCGGGTGAGCAGGTCCAAATCGGGGTCGGCCTCACCCATAACGCAGGCTTTGAGTTTCGCCCGGTCCTGGGGTTCGATTGAGTCATTGTCGGGCGGTTCAGCGAGGCAGGGCCATCCGAAACGGCAAAGCAATCTCAAGATCGAAATTTCGTCAATCATTAAGAACTTCCTCCGAGTTGGAGAATATCATAAATTTTTTCTGGTTGCTAGATGCTGGCTACTGGCTACTTTCTCTATTCCCATTCAACTTTCAAAAAGTGCGAGCCACAGGACATGCAAGGATCGTAAGCGCGGATAAGCTTCTCAATCTCGTGCGAGATGAATTCTTTGGTTTCGGGGGAGTCGTTGTCATGCTCTGGTTTTTCTATAAATCCTTGGACCATTCTGCCGATATCTTTTTCAATATTTACCTGATTTTGGCCAGTCGGCACTATAACTTCGCCGCTGTCGATTTTATTATCGGCGCTTAAAATTACTTTATGGTAGAGAGTACCTCTCGGAGCTTCAATCACCCCTATCCCGACAGCGCCCGGCGTAGCCTTGGCGGAGTCGGGCTTTATAATCGGTTCTGGAACGAAAGTGTGGTTGGATAAAATATCTATAGACTCATCAACCGAATGCAAAATTTCTACCGCCTGAGCCAGATTGTTATGGAAAATGTCGGTAGAGGGGAAGAGGTTCAATGTTTCTCCCAGTGATTCTTTGGTTTTCGGATGGAGTTTGTCTTTGGCTAGATTGACACGGGCCAGAGCGCCAACCATATAACTCTCGCCTTTGTAAGTGTAAGCGCTAGCTTCCGAATAAGGCAAAACAGTATGTTCCAAGTGGCCTCGGAATTCTTTTTCGTCAATAGTTTCGCCCACGCTAGTCACTATCTTGCCGTCTGTATATCCAAAACTTTGTTCGGGAACTAGGGCCATAAACTTGGTTTGGCGGTCAAAGTGGAACGGCGCGTTTTTGAAAACTTCTACCAGTCGTAAAACAGCCGGCCTAATATTTTGTAATTTTTTAATAGCTTCATCGGCATTTGCTTGATCAGGGAATTTCAAAAACCCGCCAATAACAGGGTTTGTCGCGTGAACACTTCGGCCAGCAATCAACGTTGCCAAGAAATTGCCAGCCGACTTCGTATCAAACCCATCGTGTAGGAGTTGATGTTGGGCTGAGTCGCTTTCATCCAAATCCAAAAAGGCGTCTTTACCAAAAATATCTGGCATAGAGAATAAATATAAATGCAAAGCATGGTCACGGATAACCAGGCCGTGCATCGTGAGCGCCCTAAGGAGTTTGGTTTGAGGAGAAGCGGTAATGCCCAAGGCATTTTCACAAGCTTCAATACTGCAAATAATGTGGGCATTGGAGCAGGTGCCGCAGATGCGGGCCAAGTGAGCCGGTACGGCATTCACAGATTTGCCTTTAAGAGCTTCGGTGAAAAATCTTTTGTATTCAATAATGGCAAACTGGACATCCTGGACTTTGCCGTCTACCACTTTGAGCTTGAGGGAAGCGTTGCCCTCAACTTTGGTGATATGTTCCATTGAAAGGTCAAAGCTGTGCATAGGTAAGTTATTAGATGTTAGTTTTTAGATTTTAGAAAAGGCAAGATCGGGGCGGAACTCGGCAACCAGAGCGTTTACTTTTTGTAAAAAGACATCTGGCGACATCGGGCAGCCGGGGATTTCGACGTCCACATTTACAACGTCGGAAAGTTTTTTGACGCTAGGCAATGCACCGAAGCGAGTGACGAGAAAATCAATACTCGCTTTTTGCTCCGGGGTAAAAGTGTTGCGCTGGCCGGCAGGCAGGCCAACCACTGCGCAGGCTCCGACCGCCACCACCTTTTTGGAGCGGGAGCGGATATCTTTGATCTGTGCTTCTTGTTCCGGTCCGGCTACTGCTCCCTCGATAAAGGCGATATCAAACGCATCCATAATATTTTTGGACTTCAAAACTCTGGCGTGGCGGAAATCGAAGATTTTTTTCCATTCCTGCCAGTGATCGTTCATCACCTCGGTCATTACGATGGTATTGTCCTCACAGCAGCTAAACGAAAACCATCCTATCTTTATTTTCTTGACCTGAGCTTTGTCGAAGGTATCCTCATTTCCCATATCCGTTGCATTATAGCATGTTATAATAATTTTAATGTTAAGAGATTCACATAGCGACATATTCACAGTTTGCATCGGCGGGGCGGCCGGAGATGGGGTGAGGGAAGCTGGTTCAAGCCTGGGGCTCTTGCTCCGCGATTTGGGCTACGAAGTTTATATGTCTTTTGATTACCCTTCGCTCATCCGTGGCGGTCATAATTTCGTAAGGCTTAGTTTTGGTAAGGAAAAGATTTGGAACGACCACCTTAAATTGGACGCGGTCATTGCTTTGAATGAAGAGACCGTAAAAATGCATATAAATGAGCTCAACGAAAATGCTGTTATATTTGCTGACGCCTTTGAACCGGCGGATGTGGAAAAACTGGGACAAAATGCGGTAGTGGTACCGATGTCCGCTTCAGCCAAAGAGCTGGGCGCGCCACCTATCACTCGCAACTCGGTCGCTCTCGGCGCTCTTTGCTATCTCTTGGACCTGTCTTTGCCAAAAATGAACGAGGTCATAAACATGGTTTTCAAAGAGAAGAAATTGGAAATGAATTTGAAGCTCGCGGATATAGGTTTTGAACATATGCAAAAAATGAATTTCCGCCACAGCAAAAAATTGGAGCCGAGCGAGCCGAAAGGCGTCTTTCTCGACGGCAACAAAGCATTGACCAAGGGCTTTATGGCAGCTGGCTTGGATTTTTATCTTGGCTATCCGATGACGCCAGCTTCAACTATTTTGCATTATCTCGCTGCCAAGCAGACTACCGGGGGCCTGAAGGTTATTCAGCCGGAAAACGAAATCGCAGTCATCAATATGGCGCTTGGTGCGGCTTATGCCGGCAAAAGAGTGGCGATCGGTTCAGCAACGGGTGGTTTTTCTCTGATGCAGGAAGCTTTGAGTTTTGCTGGTATAGCCGAATTCCCATTGGTGGTCGTGGTGGCTCAGAGGCAGGGGCCAGCGACCGGCGTGCCGACGCGCTCCTCCCAATCCGATTTGCGCTTTGCCATTCACGGTGGGCACGGCGAGTTCCCGCGCATCGTCATCGCTCCAGGTGATCAAGAGGAGTCATTTAAGCTCGGAGCTCTGGCTCTCAATTTGGCTTGGAAATTTCAAACACCGGTTATTGTGCTGCTCGATAAAATTTTGTCCGAGCACATGATGACTTGTGGGATTGATGAATCTTCAGTGCAAATAGAGCGCGGCCGGATGGCCGAAAATCCGGGCGCCGGTTACAACCGCTACCAGATTACTCCCGACGGTATCTCGCCCATAGCTTTTCCTGGTGCTCCTGGCGCAATAATCAAAACTACCAGTTATGAACACGATGAAAGCGGCATTACGACTGAAAAACTCGATGAAGTAAAGGGGATGCTCGAAAAGCGTTTTACCAAACAGAAAAGCATTGAAAGCGAAATGCAAAATCAGGAGACCGTCAAAGTTTACGGCGATCCCAATGCCGAACATACAATCGTCTTTTTTGGTTCGACCAAAAGCCCGGTTATGGAGGCGGCAAAATATTTTGATAAACCGGTTAAACTGGTTCAGATTGTATGGTTGGAACCGTTTGATACCGACAGAGTCAAAAGAGAATTGGAAAATAAGCGCACTATTTCAGTAGAAGGCAACCATAACGGGCAACTCACTTCTTTGATTAGAGAAAAGACCGGCATTCTCATCAACGAAAAGATTCTGAAATACGATTCATACCCATTTGACCCTATTGAGCTGGCTGAAAAAATTAATCAATTAACGCAATGATAGACCCCACCCCCCACCCCCATTCCCTCTCCCCTTGCCAAGGAGAGGGTGCCAGGGGGAGAGGATAGAACAACATGGAATTAGCAAACTTAGCCACAAAATCAAAAATCACCTGGTGCCCGGGCTGTCCAAACTCGCAGATTTTGGTTTCTTTCCGGCAAGCGTTTATGGATTTGGTGAATGAAGGCAAATTGGCGCCGGAAAACCTGGTGGTTTTTGCAGGCATCGGCTGCCACGGCAAGATTTCCGATTATATAAATGTGAACACTTTCACTTCTTTGCATGGTCGGTTGATACCGGCGATGACTGGCGCCAAATGCGCAAACCCAGGGCTTACGGTGGTCGGCTTTTCCGGTGATGGCGATTCTTATGACGAAGGAGTGGAGCATCTTGTTCACGCCGCCAAGAGAAATTCCGACATTAATCTTTTCATTCATAACAATCAGGTCTTTGCTCTCACTACCGGCCAGTTTGACGCTGTGAGCCCTAAAGGCTTTAAAGGCAAATCCACTCCATTCGGCAGTTTGGAAGAGCCGTTCAACCCGCTGCTTTTGATGCTTAGCGCCGGCGCGACTTTCGTGGCCCGCTCTTACGCCGGCGATATCGCTGGGACCAAACGCATTATGCAAGCGGCCATCGCCCATAAAGGGTTTTCATACGTGGATATTATCCAGCCTTGCATCACTTTTTATGACACTCGCGATTATTTTAAAGAGAGAGTTTATTGGATCGGTGAAAGTTTTCCAACCACCGACCTAAAAGTGGCAATGGAAAAAGTAAGCGATACTCATGATGCGAAAATTCCAATCGGCATATTTTATAATGTCGAAAAGCCGACATTTGAAGAAGTTTTGCACCAACCGCTATGATGGATAAATTTTTCAATCCGCAAAAAATAGCCGTGATCGGCGCTTCAGCTGATAAGAATAAAGTGGGATTTGCTTTAATGAAAAATATTTTGTCGGGCCCTCCCACTTCGCAAGAGCTTCGCGGGGCAAGCCGGACAGTCTATCCTGTATCACTCACTACTCAGGAAATTCTAGGGTTGAAAGCGTACACTTCGGTTTTAGACATACCGGATGAAATTGACCTGGTCATCATTGCAGTGCGGGCAGATACCGTCCCGCAAGTACTCAAGGATTGTGGTCAAAAGCATATTCCGAATGCGATAGTTGTTTCTTCCGGCTTCAAAGAGACTGGCGCGGAAGGCAAATATCTGGAGGAACAGATTGCTCAGATTGCTACTGAACAAAATATTACATTGCTCGGACCGAATTGTTTGGGAGTTATTGATGCCAATAACAATTTCAATGCATCTTTTTCGGCCGAGAAGCCTTTGCCTGGACATGTGGCGCTCTTATCGCAATCCGGCGCTTTGGGAACAGCGATGCTCGATTGGGCACTCGGTGAAGGAGTAGGCTTTTCTAAATTTATCAGTTTGGGTAATGAAGCCCAGATAGACGAAATAGATTTTTTGAAATATCTAGAAGAAGATCCAAACACTAGCGCTATTTTGATGTACCTCGAAAAGGTCAACCTAGGGCAGGATTTTATACAAGTTCTTAAATCTATCACAGCAAAGAAGCAGGTGGTTATCCTCAAAGCGGGAGTGAGCGAATATGGCGCTTCGGCTATCAAGTCGCATACCGGTTCTTTGGCTCCTGAGTCCAAAGTGTTTTCTTCGGCCTGCAAACAGGCCGGGGCGATCTTGGTACCGTCACTCCGCAAATTTTTCAATATCGCAAAATTGTTATCAATAGTGGGGAATGATAAAACCCCCGTTCAGCGTTTGGCGGTATTGACCAACGGGGGTGGGCCTTCGGTGATAACCGCCGATGAGATTGGCACTTCAAACTCATTATCGCTCACAACTCTGGACGAAAATGCCAAGGACAGTTTAAGAAAAGTGCTGCCAAAAATGGCCGCGGTGGGCAATCCAGTGGATATTATAGGCGACGCCTTGGCAGAGAGATACGACAAAGCTTTAAATGTTTTATGTGAGATTCCGGCCGTGGATGGTATTATCGTTATGCTTACTCCTCAGATGATGACCGAAGCCGAAGCGACGGCGCAGGTGTTGGCTAAGTATAAAGATAAGAAAAGAATCTTCCCGGTCTTTATCGGCGGGCCTTCAATTCAATCTGGCCGGCAAGCTTTAATCCGGTCCGGCCTCATCCACTTCACTTTTTCCAAAGACTTGATAAGCGGACTCGAAGCATTGGCCAACGGCGCTCCAAAATCTCTTCAAGGGCACCCCTTTGGAGCTGGGGCAGTTCAAGGGGTGCCCTTAGTGGCAAAGGCCGTCTTTGACAGCGTTTCTCAGATTTCTTTTGCCGACACCATAAAAATTTTAAATGATTATGGGATTAGAGTAGAAGGAAATTTTATAAATAAAAAAGAAGATCTGGAGAGTACTCTCAATGCCCTAAGTGATGGGCCTTATGCAATGAAAGCAATTTCCGGCGCAGCAGTGCACAAAACCGAAGCGGGGACGGTGCGATTGAACATTAGTGATTTTGATGAAGCTGGCAGGGTGTGGGAAGAATTATGGACCAATCCTACTATAACAGGACAAGTAGAAGGGATTTTGATTCAAAAGATGATTGGAGTCCCTGCCTCCACAAAAAGCTCCCAACTTCGCCAAGGCTACGATGGGCAAGCGGGCGTGGCGAAGGAAGTGATAATCGGAATGAAAAGAGATGCAACATTCGGCCCTACCATCCTTTTCGGCCTAGGTGGGATTTTGGCTGAAGCGATAAAAGATACGACTCTACGCGTTGCTCCGCTTGAAAAATCAGAAGCTCTAAAAATGATGCAAGAAATAAAAGGTATTAAAATTTTGCAAGGCATGCGGGGGCAATCGCCCGTAAATTTTGATGCTCTCGCTGACATTATTGTCGCTCTCTCCCGCCTCGCTCTCGCTCATCCCGAAATAAAAGAAATCGACTTGAACCCTGTCATGGCTACCTCCGAAGGAGCAACTTTGGTGGATGTGCGGATGATGGTTTAAAATAAGGATGTTTCAACATAGGGGAGGAGAAATCCTGTCTACCCGTTTTTGTTATAAAAATAAATTGTCCACTTTTGCGCGACCGCGCATTTTTGGTCAATATAAAAAATAAAAAGTTTCAGATATAAAATATAAAAATAAAAAACTATTTTGGGAGTAATTCTTTCAGATTGAAATTAGGGTCGCTAAGTTGCGAGAGGTGAGCAGAGACATCCACGTTGTTTTCGATGAGTTTGGAGACGGTGGTCATTTCGCTGGTGCGGTTCAGCATTGTGGCGCCGACTAGCTCTTTGCGTTCAGAGCCGGCAGGTATATTGACAAGGAGGATGCGAGCATAAGAGTTGACCTCGGGGCTTCCTCGCAAGATTACTTCGCGATTGGGTACTGGTCTCGAATCGCCGACGAAAGCGATAGTCACGCCGACGCCTTGAGTGGTGTAGAAAGAAACAAACTTGAAAGGAGTTTTTCTTTGTCCCGCCGTAGCGGGAGCGGAGGCGGAGGCAACCATATTGAGACCGGCCACCCGGCCTTGTTCGTGGGCGTTGACCCAGTTGCCGAGCTGGATATTTTCTTCAAGCAGGAGGTCTTTGTATTCGGCAATATCGCCGGAAGTCCAGATATCTTTGACATTAGTTTCCATATATTCGTTTGCCAAGATGGAGTTTCTGGTGGCAACTCCCGCTTTTTTAAGGAACTCCAAATCTGGCGGCACTACTCCAATGCCGGTGATTATCATTTCACAATCAATCTTCTCGCCATTTTTCAAAGTTACTCCTTCCACTTTACCATTACCAAGTACTTGACCCACTTCATTATTTTTGATTATTTTAATCCCGCTTTTCTCAAGCGCTGTTTCTATCATTCTGCTTGACGGTTCATCCAGTGTTGGTTCCCAAAAGAATGATTCGCGCAGTATCATAGTGGTTTGTAGCCCGGCCAATTTGCAAAGATCGGCCATCTCAAATCCAATAAATCCGCCGCCTATAACCACAGCATGCTTGGCGGTTTTGATAGCGTCCATAATAGCTTGGCCGTCTTCAATGGTGCGCAGAGAATAAATGCCTGATTTTTCTCCGCCGTCCACCTGCCAGACTCGGGTGCGGACGCCGGTCGCTACTAAAAGTTTTTCATAACCTATTTGTTTATCATCATCAAGAGTAATTATCTTTTGCTCCGCATCTAAGGCAGTAGCCATCTTGCCGCCGATAAAAGTAATTTGATTTTTTTCGTACCACTCCATGCCTTTGAGCCAAATTTGCTCAAAAGGGATTTTGCCCAAGAAAAAATTGGGTTTGGAGAGCATTACGCGCGAGTAGAGCGGATGGACTTCGTCGCTCACGATAGCAATGGTGCCCGTAGCATCAGCTTTCCTTATCGTTTCCGCTGCACTTGTTCCTGATGCTCCGCCGCCAATAATCAGATATTTGTAACTTTCCATTTTTTGATACGAAAATTATGCGAAATATAACGAAATACTACAAAGCCCCACCCCAACCCCTCCCCAAAGGGGAGGGGCAGAAATTTTCGTTATCTTTTCGTAACTTTCGCACGTTTTTCGTATAATTATTTTGGATAAATCTGGTTGTTGTCTTTATCAAACAAAAAGATGGCTTTGGTCGGGCAGGATTCGGCGGACATGATAAGCGTCTCATCATCTACAGTGTTTGGATCGATGACGATCGCTTTGTTCTCATTATCAAGTTCGTAAGTGACCCCGGTGACTGCAATACAGGACGCCGCACCGATGCATAAGTCCCTATCAATCACGATTTTTGCAATTTTAGAACCTTCCTTGTTACGCGCATACTCTTTTGTATTTGCCATTGTTTTTATTTATTACTAATTTTCTACGATAATATCTTTAACTTCGGGGATCTCTTCTTTGAGGATTCCTCCCAGCATTTTATCATAAGTTATATGGGAAAGAGAACAACCTGCGCAAGCACCTGTCACTTTGAGGGTCACGACACCATCTTTAAAATTTTGCAAATAAACATCTCCTTGATGCATGTTGATATAAGGTCTGATCTGGCTCAAAATCTTTTCTATTCTTTCCTCAACTTTGTATGGGGTTTTAGTTTTCATCCCGTTAGAAGTAGAAAATTATATTATTAAATAATGATGGTAATTTTAATATTCGTAACTTCTAACGGGATTCATCTGGGCCGAAATATTTTTCACGGTAAAAACGGATAAGCTCTTCCACTTTCGGCAGACACTCGGGATAGCCGATACCGACCTTGGTGCGCTTTTGGATAGAATCCAAATCGGTGGCGCCTTCCAAGACCGCTTCTTCAATATCCGCTTCGGTTACTTTGGTATTGGGGTCAATTACTCTAGTGCCTTCAACCATCACTCTTTCAAATTGTTTGGTTTTTTTGAACCAGTCATTAAGAGCGGTGCGGAGGGCTTTATCACCAAGTACCGAACAGTGGATTTTGCGGTCTGGCAGACCGCCGAGGCGTTTGATAATATCTTGTGGACGTATCTGCAAAGCCTTTTCTATTTTCATCCCGCCTTTTTCGGTGACCATCACGCTAAGCATTGAAGTCGCGGCAATCGCCGAAGCGCAGCCAAAAGTGCGCCATTTGAAATCGGTAATAGTATCTTTCTTAGGGTTCACATTTATCCAAACTCGCATCACGTCGCCACATGCTGGTGAGCCGACAATACCTTCAGCGTCATATTGAGCATCGGCAGGCTTCTCCCAGAGGATATTTTTGGGTTTGAAAAAGTGGTCGCGCACTTCTTGGGTATAAGCCCAGGAGTCGCCCGTGTGCTTATTGACTACATCGGGCCTTCGCTGTAAGCTTCGGCCTCGCGAAGCCGGCTTAGCTTTAAGTTGTTTTTTTGGCATATTGTTTTTTGACGAAATGAGGAGTTTGGCCGCCGATGAAAGCTCTAGGGTCTGAAATTTTTTCTGTCTGGCCCATCTTGAGCTCTAGGGGCGATATATCCCGCAATATTTTAATAATAGGTGGTAGATGTCTTACGACATATTTGATGTCTTGCATGGTGTTTTGATGTCCCAGGGTAAAGCGGATGCTGCCATGGATGTATTCATAAGGGTTGCCGAGCGCCGCGAGCACGTACGAAGGTTCCAGGCTCTGGGAATTGCAAGCCGAGCCTGTGTTTATCATTATACCAAGCTCGTCTAGATACAAAAGCATCGCTTCGCCCTCCACGTCCAGAATAGAAATATTCAAAAAATTTGGCAGCCGTTTTGTGGGGTGCCCGTTTAAAACCACTTTTGGAATGGATTTGAAAATGCCTTTTTGAAGCGCGTCCCGCATTTTGCGCAGCCGGGCCACCTCTTTCTTTTTCTCTTTTTTATTTAACCTCATCGCTTCGGCGAAACCGACAATCCCCGGCACATTTTCGGTGCCGCTACGGAGCCGGCCTTGCTGGCCGCCGCCGTAAATAATCGGGTTGATTTGGGTGCGACGGCGGACATATAAAAGGCCAATGCCTTTGGGACCGTACATT
>CAYQIR010000001.1:20715-24342 GCA_964417625.1 uncultured Candidatus Saccharibacteria bacterium | reverse complement strand
TACATTTTGTGAGCCCCTAAGGTCATCATATCCACTCCAAAATCATCCACATTCAAATCTATATAGCCAGCTGATTGGCTGGCATCGGTATGGAAATAGGGGAGCACCCCACCCCTTCGCCCCTCCCCAGAGGGGAGGGGTTGGGGAGGGGATTTCTCTCCTGCTAATTTTTTGCGATGATTATCGATTATTTGTGCAATTTCTTTTATCGGTTGGAGCGTGCCGGTTTCGCTGTCAGCAGAAGTGACGGATACGAGAATCGTTCCCGGAGTCAAAGCTTTTTCAAAATCTGCCAAATTAACCATTGCGTTCGGACCGACCGGTAGCTCCACTACATCAAAACCTTCCTTTCTTAAAATTTCGGCCATGGCCAAAACACCCTTGTGTTCAATCTGGGTGACTATGACTCTATTGCCTTTGTCTTTGTTGGCGCGAGCCGTGCCGAGGACCGCTAAGTTGTCGGCTTCGGTGGCTGAACCGGTGTAAACAATTTCATCCGGCCGACAAACCAAAATATCGGCAATAGTTTGAGTCGCTTCTTTGATAGCCCTGTTCGCATTGCGCCCGAGTTCGTACAGGTTGGAAGGGTTGCCGAACTCCAGGGCAAAATACGGCTGCATGACTTTCAAAACTCTCGGGTCAAGCGGGGTAGTGGCGGCATAATCAAAATATAATCGGCGTTTGTTCATCCATAAACTTTAGCATAATTGACTTAAATCCGCTTAACGGCATAATGTAGAGGTACGGTTCTTTGCGGCTTTCTATTTGGAGAATGGAAGGAGAAGAGAAATGCGAATTCCGGGGTGGCTATTGATGCTGTCGTATCCTTTGGCAGTACTCCTGATACTGTGCGTTATTTGCGGTATCAGAAGCACCATTCGGCATGTGCGCGACCATTGGACGATTTGGGCTCTCGCCCGTGATGCCGAACGCGAGCGGAGAACAAGCGCCGAGCTCAGGATAAAGCAAGAAAATCTGGCAAACCAAATCTACCTGATCCTCTGCGACTTTCGCCGTTTGACCGGCACCGAAGCTCTGTTCTCTTTGGACGCGCCATCTTGCGGTAAAAACGGCGGCATTGAAGTTTGTGTTGAGGACAGATCCAAAAAAGCCCGGCTGATCGTCATTGAAATCAACCTTTTTCGTGCTTGGGAAAAGCCGATGACTGTCATTCTTGCCGATAAAGAGTTTTACTTCCCGAAAAAACCGGACGAGATCAGTAAGATTTTGTCCGAAAAGCGGGTTTTTTCTAAAGCCTCATGACTCTGCCCCGGGTTGGGATTGCGCATCGCGCGCAGTTCCGTCCGGGGCTTTTGTTTTGCAAAAAATCAAACTCGTTTTTACTTGTGCCTCTCTTTGGCAGAAAGCATTTTTACCACCCGGCTGATTTCCCTGTTTGTTGTTTTTATAAACTTTGAAAGCTCGGCCGGTTTGATCTTTTTATTTTTCGGCATTTGCAGCAAGTCCAGATGCAGCTTAATCACGGTCAGGGGAGTCTTCAAATCATGGCAAAATTTGCCGAAAGATTTTTTCCTCAAACTACTCCGACTTTTCCTGTTTTCGGGTTTTCTCGGCGTTTTTCTGTTTTTATCCATTCCTCATATCTTATCACCAAATATAGTATTTACAAGAATATAAATTAGTTGTTATAATATGAGTGGATAAGTGAACCTTGGGTTTACGGCTATTTAACATAAAGGGAGGGTAAAAGGGTGGGAATAAAAATGCAGCTTAGCACAGAGCAAAAACTTGGCCTGCTTGAAGAGCGGCGCCTAACGGAGAGTCTTACTCCGGAGCAGCTGAAGAACTGGATACACTGGAGGCAACGCCTTGCTCCAAAAAACGCATGGAAGTCCATGCTCTCCACGAAATACCGAAACGGAGCTGTTCCTATCTCCAAAGAAGAGGCTAGAGCGAACGATGAGAGATTCGGAACCTTCACCGACTGGCTGATGAAGAATGAGATTGAATCCTATCTCCGAGAGAATGCCACAAAACATCGCAGCGTTGGAGATCGGCGCGTTGTTCAGATTGGGGCTGGCACCGGGTTGGGGTTGAAATGCTACGACAAACTTCTGGAAAAAGGGGTCAGTCTGGAAATATACGACTGGAGCGCACGAGCCCTGTGGAATGCTGAAAAAGCTCTCCGACCCCTTGTCAAGAAACATGGCCTCAATGAAAGGAAAGTCCTCCTTATTGGCGAAGCTGCTGCCGTATGCCAGTCTCTTGATAGGTCTGTTGCAATACTGCAGATCGTCCGAGTGATTGAACATATGAAAGAAGCCGACGCGATTAGGGCTCTAGTTGGAGCGGGCCAGATTTTGTCTGATTCCATGAACCGGATAATCATCGGAGACGCCATGGAGGGAGAATGGAATAACACCACCGAAGTCGAGACTTGCACCCACTACCCTCGCAGCTTTTTTATGGAGCACATCAGGCGGGGTGCTGGACGCCCAGTGTTTGTGGCCAAAAAAAGGATGTATCGTGACGTAGAGAAGGTCTTCACCTTTTTGACGTTCCGATCCTCGTGAATTTTTATGGGATGGACTACTATAAACGTGATTCATCCTATTCTTTTAATTTTTATGCAAAACTCTCTTTTTGATAAAATATCATCTTTGAATCAGACAATTGTGGAGTCTCTCAGGGAGTCAGATGAAAAGAATATTATACGCAGATTCGCTGAATTATCCATTGAAATCATGGGAGCAGATTTCGGATTTGTGTGGTTGAACAAGAAAACGACAGAAGATAAACACCTTCAGCTTGCTTACACCAGCCCCAATATACCATACCAGCCCAAGATACCGCGTCCTCATGGCAGCAGTGATACTGTCATAAAAACTAAAAAGCCGCTGCTCATCAAAAATTTAGACCAAAGCAGATACGTGAGAAGAGATGCTCAACCTCATCTCAAGAGTTTGGTTATTATACCTATGCTCTATAAAGACAACGTATACGGAAGCTTTTATGTATGTTTTAGAAATAAACATACTTTTGATAAGGCGGACCAAAACCTGGCAGAATTTATAGGTATCAACGCCGGCCAAGTTATAACTATATATTTATTGCGTAAAAAATCCGAAAGGGAAGCTTTGAAACTGTTAAAGCACAAAGACGAATTCTTTAATATCGTGAGCCATGAGCTCAAGACTCCCGTCACGACTATCAAAGGCTTTGCCCAGATACTCGCTCAGAAATTGCAAAACTCCGATCCCAAAACCAGATATTTTTTAGAGAAAATAAATAACCAAATAGACAAGCTTGCCCGCCTCATCAACGACCTTCTAGACGTTTCGCGCATTGAGACAGGCAAACTGAAATTTGAGAAAGAAAATTTTGAACTGCATAAATTGGTCAAGCAAACCATTGAGGGACTCAAGATGGCTATCCCGTCTCACCCGATTTATTTTAAGAGCGGTTACCGGTTTTGGATTAACGGCGACAGCGCGCGTATTGAGGAAGTTATCATAAACTTGGTAACTAATGCCTCCAAATATTCTCCTCCTGGCAGCAAGATTAAAGTCTGCTTGGCTGAAAAAGATAAAAAAGCTTATTTGGAAGTGGAAGATTTTGGCTACGGTATCAGCGCAAAAGACAAACTCAAAGTATTTAACCGCTTTT
>CAYQIR010000001.1:0-20705 GCA_964417625.1 uncultured Candidatus Saccharibacteria bacterium | reverse complement strand
TCGGACTGGGTCTCGGACTTTATATTGCCAATTCTATAGTGAAAAGCCATGGCGAAGTTTTAGATTTGAAGTCCAAAAAAAATACCAATGGTAGTATATTTTACTTTACACTCCCTTATTATAAATACCGATCAAACCAGCATGGCTAAAAAAACCATATTTATAGCGGAAGACGACCTGGACATTTTGGAACTCTTGCAACTCCTGACCGAAGCGGAAGGATATAAAACCAAATCTTTCAGTGAAATCGAAAAAATCGAGCTTCACATTTTCAAATATCGCCCGTCCTTGATATTGATGGACCTTTGGATTGCCGGGAGAGACAGCGCTTTAGCTGTTAAAAATTTAAAAAAGAAAAAAGAGACGGCCGGAATTCCTATCATATTAATCTCGGCTAAAAATTCTTTAGAGCAAATCGCCAAGCAATGCAAAGCCGACGCTTTCTTAAAGAAGCCGTTTAACATCAGCGATTTAACCCGTTTGATCAAACGATTTGCCTAATCTCCTTTTGATTATACAACAAAAACCGTCTTGCCTGATGCAATGCAAGACGGTTCTTAAGTCGAGAACAGCGCATTGATGTGAAGCATATATTAACTAAGAGAGTCCTGCAGCGGAAGCCCTGACCTTCTTTTCCTTAGAGAGAATCATATAGACCAGAGGCATTAATCGATCCATCGGGTAATTCGGCCTTATCTCTCTTGAAATTTCTTGCTGCATCCCCCTGAAGTCGATTTTGCCCGTGTTGCCATTGCGATATTTTGGCAGCACGTTCCTGATGAATATACTCAGGTCGCCATGTTTCGCGGCTTTTTTTGGTTGCTCTGCCTGTTTTTGGTTGGGAGGCTGGCCTATAAGGCCTAAAAGGTGGGGCCACTTTGCCCCCGTTTCTTTCAGTCTGCCGATCTCCGCTTTGCCGACTTTCCGTATATCGTTTAGTCCATAAGACCGGAAATGCCCGTATATCTCTCGGTAACGTTCCGGGCTGATTTGGATCGGCAAGTCAAGCCAGACCGTCATTACTGCGCCGGTCGCCAATACTTGGTTTAGTGTTTCCGATTGATGCCAAATCGCCTCGCATAAGTCCGAGAGGAGGACCAAAAACAGTTTTGGGTGTTCCAATGCTTCATCCTTAAACACCCAAAGGGTAGGCGCGACGATTAACAGTGTGCCTGGCTGAATCGCTCCTCGCCCTTTCGCGATGAAATGAGGAATTGTCATTTGTAAGGTTCTCCTGTTTATATTCATACCATACAAAAAATTAAAGGACAATTTCAACAATCGCGGTTGACGATTTTACAATATATGAACATTATGTATAGTAAAAAAGGGGTGAAATTATCATGTACAAATCGGTTGGTTTGTTTGTTTTTTTGCAAGCCGCTGACGTGGCTACCACTAAAATCGGATTTTCACTGGGAGGGCAGGAGGTCAATCCGTTTTTAGCCCTGCTGGTCGCAAACTTCGGGCAGTGGTCCATTTCAATAGCAAAGATTTTGATCACTCTTGTGTTTGCGGCAATTGTTTTTGCCTATCACAAGGGAACCGGCAATCCGAAATCCAAAGGAGTCCGGGGCCTTCTCCCGAAGACGAACTGGATTTTGTTAGGTGTGGTGGTCTGGAACACATTCCAGATAATCAAGGCTCTCAGGTAATTTGGGGCGGTGAAAGCCGCCCTTTTTGTTTTTGTTTATAAAAGCGAAAGCCGTCCTGGCGAACGGATTCGCAGGACGACTAATTAGGTGAACCTTTAGGTGAACCTGTTGCGTCTTTTCTTGACCACTTTGTTTTTTTTGTATGAACTCGGAATATTCAAGTCGGAACTGATCCAGTTGACGGAATCAATCCCTGAATATTCCAAAACACTTGTCCACACATAGACAGTTGTAATGCCGACTCCGTCAACCGCCCAAAGGTCATTTAGGGTAATACGCCCGGCAACTTCTCTGACGCTTTTGGGGCGGAATCTGTCCAAGGCCCAGGTGAGCCTTTTGGCGGCCGTGAAATTGGCGCACCCGAGTTTCTCAATCATCTCTCGGCGGGTAAACATGTCCCTGCCCACCGCCAGCACTATCTCGGAAAATTTGTCCAGGAACGTTTTTCCGAGTTTAAACTCCCATTCATCTCTTTGCCTCAAGTGGTGCCTCCTGCCCGCAATGATTGCGCAAGCATTAATTTATGTCAAGGTTGCCGATTATGTAAGGGAAAATCGAATTTCTTCGCTTCATGAAAACCTCCTGATTTGAGGTTACTACTAAAATAACGAGAGTCAAGTTTGTTTCGTTTAGTAAGGAAGTATGTATTTATTTAATTTGTATTGTATACTTAGTTCATGAAAAAAATTCTTTTCCTAATAATCTTTGTAATTTTAGTAATTTTTCTTTTTGATGTAGAGGTCGAGACTTGTGGGTGTAGTTGGCGTGTTGAATTTAAATTTGCCTCCCCAACATCAACATGTGCTCGATACTGTTCAGATTCAGAGATTCCAGCAAAACCGTTCTATGCATACATTCTTAATTTAATCTGATTTGAATAAATTTTCCTTTGCTCCGCAGGTTGGATGTGTTTGCTTGTCCCGCCGAAGCCTGGGCAAAGGAGGAGAACAGTGAATTGGAAAGCGATTGAGCAAGAAATGCAATGGCTTTCTGCTTCAATGCCTCAACTCGCACTTTGATAATAAATAATTTTGCATACAAAAAAAGACCGCCCAGAGAGCGAGCGGCCCTCGAGGCGGTTATTCTACATCAACACGTTGTAGAGTTCTCGTTTCCGTGTCGTCAGATCGCTTACGTTCCAGAGCTTGCTCATTGGGCGTCTCCTTATCGGTGTGCCCGAGCCCACTCTGCCCGATACTCCTCTGGCCAATAGACAATGAAGCCAAACTTTTCGGCGAGCAGCGCGGTGTCGATGTGCTTCTTGATCGAGTTGTATCTGTGGATGGAAGCAAGCGTCGCATCGACGGCTCTGCGGTCCCTCTCGTCCATATTGGCTTGTAGCGGATCGTTCGGTGGTTTGAAGCCGAACTCCTGCTTGAACCTGCGGATGAGAATGATCCAGTCCAGCGCTTTGGTGAGCAGGTATCCAGAGACACCTACGGCCGCACTGAACATGGTCAGAAGCGCGATGAGCGTTTTCAGGTCGCCGGGCTGAAACCCATAGAACCTGACCGAGTTGACGAAAGCGTTGTACATCACGATGCCGAAAGCGGCAGTGAGCGTTGCCATGACAGCAAACAGAGTCATCATGGTTCTGAAGTTTTTCATTTCTCTTCTCCTCTTGATATTTGATTTCGAAAGAATTCCCACCGCAGAATTTACAACGAATTTCTACCTACTATTATACACCCGCACAACATAAAAGTCAAGGTGTCAACCGCAAAATGGTAGAAAATGGCTCAAATAAGGCACTTTTTCGCCAATTAGGCAACATTCGTCACCTTAAAGACCGTGACAAGCCACAATGCGAGAATTTGAAGGCAATCAAAAATCAAAGGCCGTCATTGCTGACAGCCTAAGATTTTTACCATAAAATAATCACTTTGCTCCGCGGGTTGGATTCGAACCAACGACCAATCGCTTACACATTATCCATCATTACTGATGGGGTGGACTATATCACCACCTTATCCTTCGACAAGCTCAGGACTTAGGTGTTCCGGTATCTAGTCTCTACGGCGCTCCACGTCATTGTTGATCATACTATCTTTTACATGGTTCCCACGGTATTGCCCCATTGGGGTTCCACCGTTATCCCGGAATTTTTCAATCCTCCTTTCGGAAGAAAGCTGCCAAATCGACAGGCGACTGCGCTACCGCTGCGCCACCGCGGAGCTTAGTGATCATTTTATTTAATTTTCAATTTACAAAATCTTTTTGGAATCTTCGTTATTCCGTCGTGAACTTCCATGTGGCAATTTGCGCAAAGCAATACACATTTATCTATCTCTGTGCGAAGCCTTTCCCATGATCTGGTCAACCCTCTCGAAGACATGTCGAAGTCTTTATTTTTCGGATCGAGATGGTGGAAACTCAATGCCCGTGGGCATTTATTGTAACTACATATTACGCACTTGTTGCCTTTATAAGACCTGGCCATTTCGCGTAATTTGATCCTCCTACGTTTGACAGCCATGACCATATATTCGGCTCGGTCGGAATAAGTTCTTTTTTCCTTCCTGGTATACACATTAAAAGTATACCAACTTTTGTAGCTAAAGAACATTGTACGCTAGCCATTGCGCCACCCGCCCGCAACGATTCGCAAGCTCATCTTGCGTATCGGGCGGGCCGCGGAATAATGTTCCTTGGGAGAGAACACGAGTCTATTCTAGCAGAAATAGGAGCCTTTGTGCAATATAAATTTAGCATAGCTTATTTGACGCTGTATTTTAAATATGCGAATCTTTATACGGATTTTGAACCTTGCGAGGATTAATGGTCAAACTAGGAATTGAACTCGAGTACGTCAAAGAAGCGTTTTTTCGAGGCGCAGCTGATATCTGGACGGGAAACAACCGTCAAGTCAGAACCCCGGGCTCTGTGCCGGGACAGGAAGAGGTGTCCGTGAATCTCGGGCACTTTCGCGTCGTGGACAGTCCGCTCATTATGTCGCGTCCCAACAACAAGAGCCGCAAGCTGACCGTGGAGTATTGCAATCGCGCGTTATGGGTCATGCAATACGGCGGCTGGTGCGACGATGAGGCCGCTTTGTTTCTGCGGTCATGCCTTCGCCAGGCATATATCTGCAGGCGCCGTTTTTACGGCGGGCGCGGCCCTTGTTTTGTCCGTGACAGGGCAACGGGCCTCGTATACTTTAACCGCATCAGACGGAATAGTTTCGGTTATTGCTTGGGTCAGGAAGAAATTATAAATATGGAAAACAAGAGGACCATAGAGCGCTGCTGGTACCGAGGCAAATCACTCCTCTGACCGCCATCGCCGCAACGGCCCGGAAAGCTCAAGCTTCCCGGGTCATTATTTTTATCAATAATATTGCCAGCGGTTAGATGTTTTTATTTACCGGCTTCAACAGGATTTTCCACAGGAAAAATATAGTAACCATCCAAGCAGGGCCTAATACGGTCATGAGCCACATCAATGGGCCGATATGCTCAGCCACTCCTAAGCTGCCTATTCTTGAACCGTTATAGATAAAATCGGCTGAGCCTAAAACTGTGTAGATCCAAGCAAAGAATATTCCGGAAGAACTATTTCGACGAAGCATGATCGCTGCAACGAGAGCGATAACAGCCAGCACCAGATCGGCCCATGCCCCCAGTCCTGCAAATTCCAGAGACAATCCATCCGTCATATTTGGCACGATAAAGCTAGTGCCCAAATAACGGAAAGCTGAAAACACAAGCAGGGCAGTCAATATTTTATAATAGCTTTGAGTTCTCAATTTTGGCCAAATATACCAAGCCATCAATACGCCGAACATTACCAGGGAAAAAATTGTCTGTATGTTAAATACTTGATTTATAGTCATATGTTGTTTAGTAATAATAATAAAATCATCGACCTTCCATAATTATAGCATTATCGGTGTCTCAGAATGCAAACCAATGTTCCACTTGGCCAAATATGCTATAATGCCAAGCATGAAAATAAAAACAATCAAACAGACCACGCTGTTCAAAGCTTCTCCCAAAGAAGTTTATGAACTAATAATGGACAGCAAAAAACACAGCGCTTTTAGCGGCGCCAAAACCCGGATCTCGCAAAAAGTAAAAGGCAAATTTGAAACCTATGACGGCTATTGCCATGGTTATAATATCGAGCTCAAGGAAGGCAAAAAAATCGTCCAGGCTTGGCACTTTGCCGAAGATGGCTGGCCGGCAGATCACTTTTCAATCGCCACTTTTATTTTTGAAAAGGTTAAAGGGGGTACCAAATTGAAATTTAGTCAAAGCGGCGTGCCTGAACATAAGTACGAAACACTCAAAGCTGGCTGGCGCGATTATTATTGGAAACCGATGAAAGAATATCTTGGCCAATAAAAATAAAAAATACATAGCCCCGGTCGTTATCGGAATACTCGTTATTGCTCTCGGAGCACTCGGTTATTTCTATTACAACCTTTCCAAAGAATTAAGTTTAACCAAAATAGAGTTGCAAAATACCAAATCCGACCTTACCCAGTCGGAAGAAAAGGGCGCCTACTTGGCTGCCAATCTGGAATCGGAACAAAGTAAGAATGCTCTTTTTGCCGGACAGATCAGCGATATCTCCGGCACGGTAGGCACGCTCGATAAACTCGCCAAGACCGACAAAGAGCTTTTGCAGAAATATTCAAAAATATATTTTTTGAATGAGCACTACGCGCCGGACAGCCTGACCGACTTGCCGCCGGATTATGTCTACGAGAAAGATAAAAAGATGCAGTTGCACACCAAAGTTTATCCTTATTTTCAATTGCTTATCACCGATGCGGCTAAAGACGGAATAGACCTGAAGCTTGTTTCTGCCTACCGCTCTTTTGGCGAGCAAAACGCGCTCAAAACCGGTTATACGCTTGTCTATGGTACCGGAGCCAACAAATTCTCGGCCGACCAGGGGTATTCGGAACATCAGCTCGGCACTACTGTCGACTTCACCACTCCCGAGATTGGCGCCGGCTTCACCAAATTTAAAAGTACCGATGCTTATGAATGGCTACAGGCAAATGCTTATAAATACGGATTCATCCTCTCTTATCCGGAAGGCAATACTTACTACCAGTTTGAGCCTTGGCATTGGCGTTTTGTAGGCCGTGCTTTGGCCGAGCGGATGTATGAAGAAAAAGAGAATTTTTACGATCTGGATCAGAACAAAATCGACGCTTATCTAGTTAAACTTTTTGACTGAAGGTAATGAATCCTGTAGTAGAAAATGGAATCAAAATACTGAAAATGTTAAAATAATAAAGGTTGAAGGTGCGTTTTAAAAATTAATTTAATAAAATGGCGAGCTCTTGCAGAGCAATTCCATTTTTCACTACGGGATGAATACCAACATCAAAACAACCAATATCACTCTCACTCCAGCCATATCGGAATATATCGATAAAAAGATAAGCATGCTTGAAAAATTCTTCCGGGAAATCGAGGGTGTTTTGGTCAGCGTGGAAGTCGGTAAGACGACCAAGCACCACAAGTCCGGCGATGTGTTCCGGGCGGAAATCCGCATCAATGCCGGCGGCGAAGAATATTACGCGGTCACCGAAACCGAAGATCTGTACGCGGCTATTGACGAAGCCAAAGATGATATCGTCCGCGAACTGACTTCTAGTCGAAAAAAAGCGCTCCGGCTGTTTAGAAAAGGCGGCCAGCGGATCAAAAACTTGCTCCGGGGCATGGGCAATATACCAAACAAAAGCTGGAGACGATTTAGGAATAAGAATTCCAAATAGCTTCTCTCGCTCGATACGGCAATTTTCTGCTGAAAATTTGCCTTGTCCTCAGCTTTTCACAGCTTCCGGAATCTCGCTCAAGAACTATTTTGAATTCTTGAGACCGCGGAGAAAATCTTCGTAAAGCATTTCTTTTTTTCCCTCCGGAATTACCCGCAGGATTTTTAATTTGACGTCTTCTATTGTTGCATCGGTGATTATCACCCGCTTTCTTCCGGTATCGCCTTCGCTCCGCTTCGGCGTATCAAGGAAAAAGTAAGCGGTCGGCCATTCTTCGAATGCTTTTATCTTTAAAAGATTTGTCCGGGGGTCGCCATTCAAATCTATCAAACCGTCTTCTTTAGTTATTTTCTGGCAATAGGTCGCCTCATCTTCGTTTTGCATTATCGGATCAATGGCGCCTTGGAGCCATTCGGGCAAAACATGGGCGAAAAGGCGTGCGCCCTCGATTGCTAGATGTTTTTCCAGTTCTTTTCGGCCCAACACCCCACCCCCTGCCCCCTCCCCAAAGGGTAAGGGGTAAGAAGAATTGATACCACCTTTCTCCTCTCCCTTCCCCTTAGGGGAAGGGTTGGGGATGGGGTGAATCCTTTTCTGCACCACCACAGGTCCCGTATCCATTGTTTCTTCAATCTGCATAATGCTGACCCCGACTTTTTTTTCATCGTTTAAAATCTGAGCTTGGATAGGGGAAGCGCCGCGGTATTTTGGCAGCAAGGAAGGATGGATATTCAAAGTTTTGCGGGGCGGGATCTCAAAAATATCCTTTGGAATTATTTTACCGTAAGAAGCGACCAGGAATAGGTTATAGTTATTAGATTTTAGATTGTAGCTAAGATCAAAATTGTTTCTCAAAGAAGCGGGGTCAAGAACGGGGATATTGTTGATTTGCGCCCACACTTTTACAACATTGGGGGTCAGTATGAGTTTACGGCCTTTCGGCTTGTCCGGAGTGGTAATGATAAGCTCCGGCACGATGTTGTGCAGTTTTAATTCATCCAATACATACACGCTAAACTCCGATGAACCGAAAAATACCATTTTCATACATTTAAATTCGAAATACTAAATTCGAAATCCGAAACAAATTCCAATTTTCTAAATTTTAAAATTTTAAACATTCGGATTTTAATATTGTTTAGTATTTGATGCTTAGGATTTAGGACTTTCTTTGGTCGGAGGCATCTCCTTCAAACCGATTGCTTTGTCTATAAAAAGCACTCCGTCCAAGTGGTCCATCTCGTGCTGGAAAACTTGAGCGAGTAGGCCGGTGCCGCCCAAAGTAAACGGCTTGCCGTTCTCGTCATAAGCTTTTATTAAAGTTTTGTCTTTTCTCTCCACTTTACCGTAAAGCCAGCGCACCGAGAGACAACCTTCTTCCACCAGTATTTTTTTCTTTGAAGTTTTGAGTATTTCCGGATTGATAAAAACCATATCTCTAGGTTCTTTGGCCGGAACCGTATCCTTTTCAAATTTGTCCAAGTTTTCCCGTTTGCTGCCGCTCCGCCTGATTTTTTCATCTTCCATTATTTCAAATATTTTTTTGGAAACCACAAAAATCCGCAAGCTTTCGCCGATTTGGGGCGCCGCTATCGCGATGCCGTCGTCTTCTTTATCCAGCGCTTTTATCATCCTTCGCACGATGGTCTCTATCTTCCGGCTTTTGATGTCGGCTATGGCTACCGGTTTGGCCGTAGCTCTTAAAATCTTATTTTCCTTTTGCACGATTTCACCCTGCATATTTTCATTCTACAATAAAATCCGCCTAAAAACCAATAAAAAATTTTAGATATCAACTTTTACAACAAATTATCCGGATCTACTTTGATTTCAAAGTGGGAGGGGAGAGATTTGAGGAGAAAGGTAAGCTCAGGCTTGGGGTATTCAGCTTTTGAAAGCTTGATGACCGCATTGACCGCCATCTGCTCGCCCCTTTTTTCGTGAATGGAATTGAACATGGTAATCTTGTGATTGGCAAGCAAGATTTTTAAATTTTCCGCTTCTCTTTCGACGAAAGCGCGGGTGCCTCTCACGGTGATTTTCACAAAGATGCTGAACGGCGGATAATTGAGCGCTTGCCTGTCTTCTATCTCCCTTTTGTAAAACGCCTCCAGATTGCCTTCGACGCCGAGGTTGATCGTCTCATCGTCCGGATTGCGGCTTTGGATCAGAAATTTTTCCCTGGCCAGATTCCGGGTTTGGAGGATGAGCCGGAACATTTTTTCCCGGATGCGAAAATCGGGTATGGAAAAAAGCGAGTCAAAAGCAACTACTGCTGTGCCCCAAACTATTTTATGTAAATAGGCAAAAGCCATCTCGGTGCCGAGAAGCACCGAACCTCTCTCTGCGTAAAAGCTCTTCACTATTTTTGACGCTTTAATGCCGGTAGAAGCGACTTCTTTGTTTATTTCAAAAAGGTTAACGCCCGGAATGCGTTTTTTGATTTCTTCAGCCACCCGGTCAATGCCGGCGCCAAAAGCGACGAGCTTCCAGCTGCCGCAATTTTTGCAATATTCGGTAGCGGCACGGATTTCACCGCACTGGTGGCACCGGAAAAAATTGACCTCACTGTCTCTTGGCCGTCGGGAAGCGCTCGTATCGTATAAAATCATCGGTGCGCTGCAATTTCCGCATTTGACTTGCTCGCCGCAATCCCGGCAAACAATCACGCTGGCCAAGCCTTTCCTTAAGGCAAACAAAAACAAATGCGAATTATTCCTTACATTTTCCTTAATCAACTCTACAAGCATTGGCGAGAGGACGGCATACTCTTTTTCTTTTTTGGTGACTTCTTTCGAATCTACGATTGAAGTTTCTATTTCCGGAGGGAATCTCCATTTGACGCTTTCAAACTCGCTTAATTCGCCCTCTTTGTATCTATATAGAGTTTCTGTCCTCAATGCTAAATCGCCGAAAATAACTTTAATATTTTTTTGCCGGCCGAATTGTTCGGCGAAAAATCGCAAATCAATAAAGGGCCTCCCAACGGTCTTCCAGCCATTCTCACTCTCTTTCTCTACAATGATTGTGCAGAGGTCGCTCCGGGGCATGAATAGCCAGGAGGCGGTAGCTACGATGAGGACCGGGTGTTCGGTAAGGCGGGCTTTTTGCCACTCTTCTTTGAGGCTTTTTTTGCTCATGTCTTTGTGGAAGACGGCAACGAATGACTCTATGCCGCGCTCCAGCTTTTCTTTCACCCGCAAAATGTCTTCATTTTGGGGCAGACACAAAAATACCGATTTTTTCTTGGCAAATTCACTCCTGATGAGCGATTTGTAATGAATAAGCCTTTCTTCATCAGAAGCTTGCAATATTGAAATCTCGCCTTTTCTTTCCTTGCTGTTGTTGCCAAAGACGGTCTTCTGGGACTGGGGCATCTCGAAGACCGTCTTTGGCAACGTTTTAAAGGTGCCCTTTGACAGCGAGAGCCAATTTGGATTTTCCAAAATCAAGGTAGGCAAGAGATGCGACAGTATAGCCCCTTCGGTGGCCGCAAAATATCTAGCCGATATTTTCACTGCTTCCAAAAATTCTTTTTGCAAAAACGGTTTGGAAGCGAGCGCCGACACTTTTTTCATCTGAAAATCGGCCGATTTGATTTCCGATTTTACGGCAGCAGCATCCCGGCTCTCTATCACCAGAGCGCTGACACTTTTGTTGCGAATATTAATCTTCAAGAGAGAGCCCGGCTCTAAATAAGACGCTCCAAAATAAGACAGTAAATCCTTTGGCAGGCCCTTTGAAAGTGGCAGGCAATCTATCACAAACATATGATAATTGTGTCAGAGATTTTTGGTATTCTCAATATTGCCCATTCTGGAAGTTACTTGTAGTATTTAGGTAATGGGATTGTTTACTAAAAAACTCGGCATTGATTTGGGTACCGCCAATACGCTGGTTTTCGTGCCAGGCAAGGGCGTGGTGCTCAATGAGCCGTCGGTGGTCGCGGTCTCTAAAGATAACCATAAGATTTTGGCAGTCGGCGCGCCGGCCAAAGTGATGATTGGCCGGACGCCGGAAGCGATCGTAGCCTATCGCCCGATGAAAGACGGCGTTATTGCTGATTACAAAGTGACCGAGATAATGCTTCGTTATTATATGGGCAAGGCTCTCGGTGGCTGGAGTTTCGTCAAGCCGGAAGTTTTGATTAGCGTGCCGGCTGGAGTGACTTCAACCGAACGCCGAGCGGTGATTGAAGCCGCCATCAAGGCAGGTGCCAAAAATGCGTATGTCATCAAGGAGCCAATTTTGGCAGCCATAGGAGCAGGCATTCCGATTTATGAAGCCAAAGGCCACATGATTGTGGATATCGGAGGCGGTACGACCGATGTAGCGGTTATCTCGCTCGGCGGTATTGTCGGTTCCACTTCGGTAAAATGCGCCGGCAACCGGATTGACCAGAGTATCGTTGATTATGTCAAAAAAACATTCAACTTGGGGATTGGCGATAAGATGGCCGAAGATGTAAAAATAAACATCGGTTCAGCCATGCCCCTTGAAGAAGAATTAAAAATGGACATCAAAGGCCGGGATTTAATTTCGGGGCTACCGAGAATGGTTGAGATCAAAACTAATGAAATAGTCAAAGCGATCTCCAAAGAACTCCGGGAAATGGTCAAAGCAATAAAAGACGTACTGCAGGAAACCCCGCCGGAATTGGCGGCTGACATCATAGATAACGGCATTATTATGACCGGGGGCACATCTTCTTTGCGCAATTTTCCAGAGCTGATACTGACCCGGGTGGGAGTAAAAGCAATTCTGGCCAATAATCCGCTATATTGCGTGGCAGAAGGTGCGGGCATCGCTCTGGAGCATTTAAATGCCTATAAAAAAATGGTCATCACCAAAAGGTAGCATGCAAAAATTCAACCAAGCCAACATTGTTTTGGGCGGCGGGAATGCAAGCGGTTTTGTTTTTAAAATGCTCCGTGAGACTTTTGGCTTTGAGACTAAAGCCAATCCGGATTTTTTATTTTTGGAAAGCCAGAGCTTCAGCATCGATGACGCCAGGGGGTTAGAAAAGTGGGCACTCGGCAAATCTATCGGGGGTCCTGTCAAAGTTTCTTATATTGCTACCAAATCAATTACTTTGGAGGCGCAAAATGCCTTGCTAAAACTTTTTGAAGAGCCTTCGGAGGGCACTTACATATTCTTGCATCTGGAAAGTTTGGGCAACATTTTGCCGACCTTTCTGTCACGTATCAGGGTGTTAAACTTCGAGCCGGCAAGTTCCAAAAAAAATGCCTCCGAAAGCAAAGCAGATAATTTTTTTAATTCCAGCCTTAAAGACAGGTTCGCGATGATCAATACGATGGCAAAGAGCGAAGATAAATCGGATATTAAAGAGCTAATAAAAGATTTGGAAAAGATCGCCTACGGACGGGGTGCAGAAAATGCGAAAGATGCCGAAGCAATGAAAAATGTTTTAAAAGCCAAAATATTTACTACCGCTCGCGGCTCTTCGCCCAAGATGCTTTTGGAGTGGCTGGCATGTGTGCTACAATAGTTACTAAAGACAGTCTTTTGGGACTGGGCATCAAAGACTGTCTTTGGTAACAAATGTTTAATTTCACGGAGCTAAAAGAAAATACCAAAGGAGTAGAGGGGTGGTTCCAGAAGGAACTCTCGGTTATCCGTACTGGCAAAGCTACGCCGGTCATTCTTGATTTTGTGCAGGTGGAAGCTTACGGCTCAAAAATGTCAATTAAAGAATTAGCCAATGTTGTGATAGAAGATGCCAAAACTATCAGGATAGAACCTTGGGACGCAAGTGTGGGCAAAAGCATAGAAAAAGCCATTACTTTCTCAAATCTTGGGCTTTCAGTGGCGCCGTTCGAAAAGGGTTTGCGTGTCATTTTCCCCGATTTAACTTCGGAAAGAAGAGAGCAGTTTATAAAAGTAGTCAAAAATAAATTAGAAGACGGGAGGGTTTCTTTGCGTGGTCTAAGAGATAAAACTTGGAAGGCAATTGAAGATAAAGAAAAAGGCGGTGGTATGGGCGAAGACGATAAATTCAGACTGAAAGAAGACATGCAAAAAATTATAGATGAGAGCAACAAAAAACTTGAAGAACTGGCTCTGCGCAAAGAAGCGGAAATCAAAATTTAAACCGCAATGACAATAATCATTTTTTTTATAATCTTAGGGCTGCTTGTGCTTGTCCATGAGCTTGGGCATTTTGTAGTAGCTAAAAAGGCGGGAGTGGCGGTGGAGGAGTTCGGCTTTGGCTATCCTCCCCGGGCTTTGAAACTCGGCCGGAGATGGGGCACGCTATTCAGCCTAAACTGGATTCCTTTTGGCGGATTCGTCAAAATCTTGGGCGAGAATTATGAGCCGCCTTCGTCAGAAGAGGCAGGCTTCGGCGAGCCGAGGGATGGTATTACATTCACTCAAATTCCTAAAAAATGGCAGGCGGCGATATTGGTAGCTGGGGTAACGGCCAATTTCGTTTTTGCCTGGATATTGTTTTCACTTGGTTTTATGATCGGCTTGCCGACTTCGGTAAATAACGATTTTGGCGGCGAAGTGAAAAATCCGGAATTGACTATAATTGACCTTTTGCCCGGCTCTCCCGCCGAAGGGGCCGGTCTTAGAACCGGGGACAAGATAAAAAATATTTTAAATATCAATGGAGACGGTGTCAACGCACTAAATCCGGAAAGCGTCTCCAATTTTCTCAATGATGCGCCAGGAGAATTCAAGGTGCGAGTGGACCGAGGCGGAAAGATTTTGGATTTTCAGGTTGAACCTAAAAGCGGTTTGGTTGAAGATAAAAAAATAATCGGCATCGGTATGGATATGGTCGGCACTATCTCTTTGCCCATCCACAAATCTTTTTATGAAGGGGGCAAGACGACTTACAAACTTACTTACCTAACCGTTGGGAGTATCGTCGGCCTCATCAGAGATGCCGTTCAAGGCAAAGCGGACGTCTCGCAAGTGGCCGGCCCGGTCGGCATTATCGGTCTAGTGGGTGATGCTTCGCGTTTAGGATTTGTTTACCTCTTAACTTTCACCGCTCTTATTTCCATCAACTTGGCGGTTATTAATCTGGTGCCATTCCCGGCGCTTGATGGCGGTCGGCTTCTGTTTGTAATTATTGAAAGTGCCACTAAGCGTAAAATCAATCCAAAATTTGCCGGCATCGCCAACACTGTCGGCTTCGCTCTCCTTATTACTCTCATGCTCTTTATCACCTACCGCGACATTTTGAAACTGTTTTAATAATATTTTTAAAAACACAAATAAAACGATCGTTCAAAATGTGTTTTAACTTTTTATCCTGTAAGGTTTGGCAAGTTTAAAAGTTTTTATATATTTATCTAAATCCATCTCTCTCAAATGAGCACCAAATTTTTTAGGCAAAGGACTCGGTCCTACCCAAACACTTTTTTGAATCATAAAATATTGAAATTCTTTTAAATGCAACCTTAGCCAATTTCTTTCAGCTTTCCTTGATTCTGGTATATCAAACATCAGTATTAGATTCTTGGGGGCATTAATAACGAAAGGAGAACTAAATTTTATTGATAATACACTTTTGATTTCAAAATATTTTTTGCCTTTTTCCGTTAATGACCATTTTCCATTTATTACTTCAACCAATTCGTTTTTTCTCAGTCTTGATATCGTATTGGAAGCTGATTTTTGAGAGTATCGTGAATTTGGTTTCCATGGCACAGGGAACCCAAAAATGTTTACTCTCATTCCTTTGTAATAAGCGGTTGTATTCCAAAGTCCTTCTAATATTTCCATTATTAAACTCATATTTATATTATACAATACAAATCAAACGATCGTTCTATTTGTGTTTATAGGATTTGAGTTCAGAAGCTTTTGCTCAAAAATACAATCTGGGATATTATTGATTTATGCGACAATCGCAACTTTTTACAAAAACCAGGAGAGAAGCGCCGGCTGATGAGACTGCCAAAAATGCCCAACTCTTAATCAGGGGCGGTTACATCAATAAAGAAATGGCTGGCATTTATGATTATTTGCCGCTAGGTTTGTTAGTTTTGCGCAAGATTGAAAACATTATTCGGGAAGAAATGAATGCTATAGGCGGGCAGGAAATTTTAATGAGTGCTTTGCAAAGATCAGAAATTTGGAAAACAACACATAGGTGGGAAGATAAAGATGTAGATAACTGGTTTAAGACCAAACTTCGTGAAGGTTCAGATCTTGGTTTGGCTTTTACACACGAAGAACCAATTACTCAGATGATGGAACAATTTATTCCATCTTACAAAGATTTGCCGAAGTACGTTTATCAATTTCAGACAAAATTTAGAAATGAAGTAAGGTCTAAAAGTGGCATTTTAAGAGTCAGAGAATTTATGATGAAGGACCTTTATTCCTTTAATGGAGATGAAGAGGGCTTGAATGATTTTTATGAAAAGGCCACAGACGCTTACATTAAAATTTTTGAGCGAGTTGGGTTGGGAGGGAAAACATACAAGACTTTTGCTTCTGGTGGAGTATTTTCAAAATATAGTCATGAATTTCAAACATTGTGTGATGCTGGAGAAGATACTATTTATGTAAACAAAAATAAGAAGATGGCTATAAATAAAGAAGTATTTAATGATGATGTTTTATCCGATCTTGGTGTATCAAAGGATGAATTTACTGAAAAGAAATCAATAGAAGTTGGAAATATTTTTAAACTTGGGACCAAATTTTCAGAAGCACTTCTTTGTTATTATACAGATGAGAATGGTAACAAAAAACTCCCAGTGATGGGTTCATATGGTATTGGTCCTTGCCGGGTGATGGGCACGATTGTTGAAATTTTATCAGATGAAAAAGGTATCATTTGGCCGGAAGCGGTGGCGCCGTTCAAGTATCATATTGTAGAAATCCCGTCGGAAAATGCGGAAGTGCGGGAAAATGCAGAAAAAATTTATAAAAAACTAGGAGCCGCTAATGTTTTATATGACGACCGAGATGTGAGAGCCGGAGAAAAGTTTGCCGATGCTGATCTGCTCGGCATGCCCATTCAAATCATCGTGAGCGAGAAAAATTTGGCGTCTGGGAAGCTCGAAGTGAAGAACCGTGCTACCGGCGAAGTTTCTATGTTATCCCAAGACGAATTGTAAAATCTGTGCTAAATTGTCCATATGTTCAAGGATAAAATGGAACAATGGATGCGTGTTTTGCGCAATGATATTGGTATCGATTTGGGGACAGCGAGTGTCTTAGTATATGTGAGAGGCAAAGGCATTATCCTAAACGAGCCGTCGGTGGTGGCCATCAACCAAAAAACCGGCCAGGTAGTGGCCGTAGGCGCCGAGGCCAAAAATATGCTGGGGCGAACTCCGCCCCATATCATCGCAGTCCGGCCGATTGTGGACGGGGTCATCTCTGATTTTGAAGTGACCGAAGAAATGATCCGCTATCTTTTGAACAAAGCGCAAGCGGTATCAAAAAAATTATTGGGTCCGCGCGTCGTGGTAGGCGTACCTTCGCTCATTACAAACGTAGAGACGCGAGCAGTCCGCGATGCGACGAGGAACGCCGGCGCTTCGGAAGTGCATATCATAGAAGAGCCGATGGCGGCGGCTATCGGAATGCACTTGCCGATTAGCGAGCCTATCGGCAACATGATTATCGACATCGGCGGCGGTACGGCAGACATCGCGGTGATTTCTCTTGGCGGAGTGGTCAGTGCCAAAAATGTGCACATTGCCGGAGACAAGCTTAACAATGACATCACCTCTTACATCAGAAGCGAATTTAAAATAGTGATAGGCGAAAAAACAGCCGAGTTTATAAAAATCGCTATCGGGTCTCTCCTGCCGGAAAAAAACCCGATTGAAACCCAGGCCCGGGGCAGGGATTTGATTACCGGATTGCCGAAGGAAGTAGTTGTAACTGACTCTGATATCAGAAACGCCGTTTCCCATTCCATAGAGAGATTAGTTGAAGCAACCAAAGAAGTGCTTGAAATAACTCCCCCCGAAATTTTGTCTGACATCATGCGCCGAGGCATTCATCTGGCCGGAGGCGGAGCTCTGATCAAAGGCTTTGCTGAAGTACTGGAAGACGAGGTCAAGATTCCGGTTTATATAGCGGATGACCCGCTCACTTGCGTGGTAAGAGGCACCGGCATTATCATTGAAAAGATCGAAGATTTTAAAGATATTTTGGTGGCAGACGAAAATGATATATCAACCAAAGCATATCAGCAGTAGACCGGACGGAGCCGGCAGTGTTTTTTTGAAAAGAGCGTCGGTGCTTTTGCCGATCCTGCTGTGCATTTTGATTTTAAATATTTCTGACAGCGCTCGTGAGTTTGCGGCTAAGATTGTCTCGCCTCTTGCCGGAGCCGGAAATTATTTATATAATTTCACCTCCGCTTTTACCAAGGGCTTTGGCGATAAGAGCAAACTGATGGAAGAAAATAAATTACTTTCGGCTGAAATTGAGAATCTGCGCCTGAATGCGGTCAACGGCGAAATTGTGCGTTTGGAAAATGAATGGTTGCGCACAGAGTTGGGTTTGAAGCCGGCTGGTAATTTTGTAGCCGGAAGAATCGTAGCAAGGCCTCCCCAGATTCCGCTTGATTCGCTGTTTATCGACCGCGGAACTACCGATAATCTGACGGACAGAGATTTCGTTTTGGCAAGCGATAAGGTTTTGATCGGACGGATCGCAAAAGTAAACAAGAATACCGCAATAGTGGCGCAGAGCTCTTTTCCCGGCGAAGTTTCTTTCGGGTTTTTGGAGCGCACCAACGAACCGATAGAAATCAAGGGCAGTGGGGGCGGTAGCATGCAAGCCAAAGTTCCTATAAATTTTGATATAGCGGTAGACGACAAAATAATGGTGGCTGATTCAAATATTTATCTTGCCGCCCTAGTCAGTGTCATAGAAGAAAACCGCTCTTCCGGTTTCAAAGACGTGCTCCTGTCCTTGCCGGTCAATATTTCTAAAATCAGAGTTGTCTTTATTGAGCCGTTTATTAATGAATAAAAAATACAGGGATGTACCGCCTTTTTTATTTTTTGGCCGTCATATGTCTACCTGCGATTGTAAGTTGGTGGCTATTCATACCAATGGCGATACTTTTTGTGTACCTGGCCAAACTGCCTTATGAACTCATCTTGGCCGGCGCTATTTTGGATTCGTTTTTTTATTTTGGGGAAGGCTTTCTGATGCGGAACTTGCTGACGGCGGCCTCTATTGCGGTTATAGGCGTAGCCCTTTTTTTGAACGGCCGGATTCATTGGCAAAAAAGAATATAAAAAATATATGTTAAGCTTTTTAAAACATTTTTTGAATAAATGGAAAAAAAGAAATTATGAGGATATTGATCCGGACTTGATTTTTCTTGATGTAAAAAATCTGCCACAATTTGATTTACACCAGTTTGAAGGCCGGCTGGAAAAACCGATATCAAAAAAAGCCTTTTCCTTTTTTGGCGTTTTGTTTGGCATTGTAACTCTTATTTTCATTATTAAAGCTACTTCTCTGCAGATAATAAACGGCGCAGAATACCGGGAAAGAAGCGAAAATAACAAGCTCAAAAAAATTTTAATCATTGCTCCAAGAGGCACTATTTACAGCCGGGAAGGCGAGCAGCTGGCTTGGAACCAAAAATCCGAAGATGTGGTAAATTTCCCTTTGCGCAAATACATAGCGTCTCCCGGCTTTGGCAACCTGCTTGGGTTTATCAAATACCCGGCCAAGGACAAGTCGGGATTTTATTATGAAGAAGAATTTTTGCCAAAAGACGGCGCGGAGCTTTATCTCAATGAAATTCTTTCCGGCAAAAACGGTCTGGAGTTCGTGGAGACGGCAGTGGATGGGACGGTCGTCTCCCAAAGTGTCGTGGAACGTTCCATAGACGGTGAAAATGTCACCCTTTCTGTTGATTCAAGAGTTCAGGCGGCACTTTATAAGCACATAAGCAATCTTGCCAGTTCGGCCGGGTTCGAAGGCGGCGCCGGGATTATCATGGACGTGCATTCCGGCGAGATTTTGGCCATGACCACCTACCCCCAATACGATTCGGAAGTGATGACTAGCGGAGAAAATGTGGAAAAAATTCAAAGTTATTTTCAAGACAAAAGCAATCCGTTTTTGAACCGAGCTGTCTCGGGGCTTTACACCCCCGGTTCTATCGTGAAGCCGTTTGTCGCTTTTGCCGCGCTGGAAGAAAAAGTAATCACACCTGAAAAACAAATCGTCAGTACCGGCAAGCTGGTTATTCCAAATCCGTACAATCCGGACCAACCGACGATTTTTAAAGACTGGAAAGCCCACGGCGCGGTTGATATGAGGAGGGCGCTTGCAGTATCAAGCGATGTTTATTTTTACGAAATCGGCGGCGGCTTTGAAAATCAAAAAGGTCTGGGAATTGAAAAAATAAAAAGCCATCTCCAGGATTTCGGTTTTACCAAAAAGACCGGCTTTGATACGGCGCAAGAGGCGACCGGTGTCATCCCTGACCCAAAATGGAAGGCCAAAACTTTTGACGGAGAAATTTGGCGCATCGGTGATACTTACAATACCGCTATCGGACAATACGGTATGCAAATTACTCCCATCCAAGTGGTAGTTGCGACTGCGGCTTTAGCCAACGGCGGCACTTTGCTAACCCCGTCCATATTCTTCACTGGAAGCAGCACTGCTGCGGCCGGCGCTACCATAAAAGGGAACATTGAGAGTTTTAAGGTGGTTAGGGAAGGAATGCGAGCCAGTGTCGCCGATGGCGGCACCGCGGCCGGGCTCAATGTGGGTTTTGTGCAAGTTGCGGGCAAGACTGGTACGGCAGAACTCGGAGCCCGCAAGCAGTTTGTTAACTCCTGGGTTATCGGCTTTTTTCCTTACGAAAAACCAAAGTATGCTTTTGCGGTAGTGATGGAGCGGGGGCCGGTAACCAATCTGATCGGAGGCACCTACGTCATGCGCCAGCTTTTGGATTGGATGAGTGTGAATACCCCGGAGTATTTAAGAAATGAATAAAATTACGACACATCTGAAATTACAATGACGGCCATTGTAATTTTGTAATTTTAATAAATTTTTTATAACAGAAAACCCGCCGCGTGGCAGGTTCTGCCCGGGCGGGGTTTGGATCACTGTTTCTTGTCTGTGAGTTCGGTAGCGATGTGCCGTAGGCTACTACAAATGCCAAATAAGGCACAGAATGATGCTGTTCCAGCCGCAACACTCCCTGTGTAAGTGAAGATGTTTACGCCACATGCTATGCTCATAAGCAACATTGAAATAAAACTCTGGACCATGTGTGTTGGAGATTAACCTTTGAATCCGAACACTTTAGAATTAAGTGTTATGGGAAATTT